>NZ_JAHREU010000028.1:0-83300 GCF_020883145.1 Microcoleus sp. CAWBG27 | reverse complement strand
GTTGTTGGGCCCCGGCCCCAAGAGCGCTTTCATCGCAACTACGTACCAAGAAAGGTATGTTGTTGGGATGGGAGCCCCAAGAGCGCTTTCATCGCAACTACGTACCAAGAAAGGTATGTTGTTGGGCCCCGGCCCCAAGAGCGCTTTCATCGCAACTACGTACCAAGAAAGGTATGTTGTTGGGATGGGAGCCCCAAGAGCGCTTTCATCGCAACTACGTACCAAGAAAGGTATGTTGTTGGGCTTCAGCCCCAAGAGCGCTTTCATCGCAACTACGTACCAAGAAAGGTATGTTGTTGGGCCCCGGCCCTCTTAAAATTTGTTAGATAGCAAGTTATATCAATTTCGGTTGTACTGTCAGGTGATGTTGAATGTTAACTATTAACTGCTAATTGTTTACGTTTTAAAGAATACCGATGCAACCGGAAACGATATAATGTATCTATCAATCAACAACATGACGAGTTTCGTGCAGGGCTTTGTGATAGATAGAATTTTCAGTGATAATTGAGTATTGCCTTTCCTGATACACTGTAGCGCTGTTTGTCAGGTGCGTCGCTGTAAGATTATCGATATTTCTTTGGGAATTTTCGAGGGCGACGCACCCTACGACTGTTCCATCGCAATTATTTAAGCACGCTCCATCTAACGCACCCTACAATAATTTAGGTGAGACAAAACCTAGGTGTTTCCAAGCAGCGGCTGTGGCAATTCTGCCCCGACTTGTTCGCTGCAAAAATCCGATTTGCATTAAATAAGGTTCGTACACATCCTCAATTGTTTGAGTGTCTTCTCCTGTAGAAGCTGCGAGGGTTTCTAAACCCACTGGGCCGCCGTTAAAGTTTTCGATCATTGCTGTCAAAAGAGACCGATCTGTCCAATCCAAACCTAGCGGATCGACGTTGAACAATTCGAGGGCGACGGAGGCAACTTCGGCGTCGATTGGCTTTAATTTTTTGACTTCGCTGTAGTCTCTGACTCGGCGCAGCAAGCGGTTGGCAATCCGGGGTGTTCCGCGAGCTCGGCGGGCAATTTCTTCGGCTCCTTCTGGGGTGATTTGAGTGTCGAGAACTTGGGCGGTTCTTTGGACAATTAAACTAAGTTCGTCTATTTCGTAATATCGCAGTCTTTGGATTAAGCCGAAGCGATCGCGCAATGGAGATGTCAGTGACCCAACTTTGGTGGTTGCGCCTACTAAGGTAAAGGGTTTCAGCGGAATGCTGCGGATTTTGGCGCTTTTTCCTTGACCGATCGTAATGTCTAAGCGGCAGTCTTCCATCGCTGGATAGAGGATTTCTTCGGTAACTTTAGATAATCGGTGAATTTCGTCGATAAACAGCACGTCGCCTGCTTTCAGGTTGATTAGCAATCCGACAATATCTCGCGGTTTTTCTAGGGCTGGGGCTGTGGTGATTTTGCATTCAACTTCCATTTCTGCTGCTAAAATTAGCGACATTGTGGTTTTGCCCAATCCCGGCGGCCCGTACAGTAACAGGTGATCCATCGGTTCGCCGCGGGATTTGGCTGCTGCAATTGCGATCGCCAAAACTTCTCTCAAGTCTTTTTGCCCGATGTATTCAGCTAACCGCTGGGGCCGGATTTTGTCTTCTTGTTTGCTGTTGATTTCGTCGGGTAGTTCTTGCGATTCTAGTAGCGATTCCGTCTCGGGTTTGGCGGCTTTTTTCCGGGGTGCCGGGGCTATGTCTTCCGGTAGATTTGGGTCGGGTGGTTGTTGTTTGGAGGAGATAATTGCCATATTTATTTGCGATCGGGCAATGGGAATTGTTTACAATTGTGAGCGGAATCATTACCAGTATTGAGTTCGTTATGAGTATTCCATCTTCTTTATTAGCCTCGGAAAGCATAACTTTTGAGGGGGCGATCGAGCTGACTCAATCTTTACTAGCCCAAATTGAGGCCGATTCCCTACGGGATAGCTACGCTTCACAACTTTCAGAGGCCCAGATCGAGCAAGCAGTAGCCTCTCTGGTGAAAACTATGAACGGTGCTCGGGGTTTTTTTGTTACTTATCTGACGGACGAGGGACAGGTGGCAGACAGGCCTTCACCCGGAGCGATCGAGGCGCTGCGATCGGCTCCTGAGATCGTAGCAGAACTGCTGGTGAAAAATTTGGCGATGTCGTCGGCGATGGTTGTCTATCATTCGCGCCATCAAAGCGAGGAAAGAGCGGCGGGTTCTGCTAGAGTGCAGGGGCGATCGCGCAATTTGATTCAAATTCTGCAAATGCCGGCCTGTCAAACTATAGCGTCGGAAATGCTAGCAAATTTGCAGGATGCCAGCGGCGAGTACCAGGAATTTTTTGAACGCTGGGGCTACGACGACGAGCAAAAAATGGCGATACGCTCAGCAGTGAGTGAGGCGATCGGCTAAAATAACCAGCGACTGCCTTCGCCGAAGCGGCAGATGCTTGATCAAAGCGGCGGGGCTGTGGAATAATTGCGGTTTAGCAAAGGCTGCACAATCGTAGCTGGAGTTGATTTAGGTGTGAAGGTTAGTGAACGAGGGCGAAAAAATTGCTGAGAACGGTGAAAGGAGTTGCCCAAAAAGCCCGATCGGCTCGCGGCAGGATGCCCGCAAGCAGCCAACGGTGGACAAAGCTGAATCTGCTGGCAACATTAGTGCGCCGGGACTTGGAATCTCAATACAAAGGCTCCATTCTGGGCAATTTGTGGCCGCTGCTCAATCAGCTATCGCAATTGGTGATTTACACTTATGTATTCTCGATCGTCCTCAAGGTAAAGCTCCAACTTGCAGGGTTCCCCGAAAACAGTGACATTACCTTTGGAGTCTGGCTGTTTGCAGGTTTATTGCCTTGGAGTGCCTTCACCAGCGGTTTGATTAAATCGGGAGTATCCGTGGTGGGGCAGCCAAATTTAGTCAAAAAAGTGGTATTTCCCCTCGGTTTGCTGCCGCTAGTGCCGATTTTGACCGCTTTTATTGAAAGTTCTCTGGGTTTAGCAGCTTTGATTCTGATCGTAGCAGTGTCCACGCAAAAGCTCAACGCTACTTTATGCTTGCTGCCACTGGTTTGGGCGCCTCAGTTGCTGCTAACAGCCGGCTTGGGATATTTGACAGCGGGCTTGACAGTGTTTTTGCGAGACATTCCTCAGACATTAGGTGTTATTCTAAATTTTTGGTTTTATTTGACGCCGATCGTCTATCCAGCATCAATCATCCCCGAAGAATGGCGAGCGTGGATATTTTGGCTCAATCCCATGGCCGCCATCTCCGAGATTTACCGAGATCTGATACTGCTTGGAGAAGTCAAGCATTGGGGTGAATGGGGTGTCGCCACGCTGATTTCTGCTGCTATATTTTGTGCAGGTTTTGCAGTTTACCGCCGTTTGCGCCCCGCTTTTGCTGACGTGCTGTAAACTTATTTGAGATCGCAAGTCAATCTAAAATCTAAAATCCCAATAAAGGTTTGTAGTGAGGACTTTAGTCCTCAGGCATTGCTAGATAGGGGTATGAAAATGGATAACTTAAAAATTCAGAAGATTGACTGACTGGCTTGTTTTGTTTTTTCACATTGAGTCGTTCATACCGTAAGTCAGCAACGCCGTCCTCATAAAAATCTGAGGACTAAAGTCCTCACTACGAACCTATTTTTAGTGAGCGGACATAATATCAATCTAAAATCTAAAATCTAAAATCTAAAATCTAAAATCGGATGACAGAAAATGTAATTTCACTAAAAAATGTTTCTAAATGCTTTAAGCGATACGATCGTCCAGGAGACCGCTTAAAAGAAATTATTTACCCTCACAAAAAACTCGCTGATGAATTTTGGGCTCTCCACGACATCAATCTGGAAATTCCTCAAGGACAAACTTTGGGAATTGTTGGGCGCAACGGTTCGGGAAAAAGCACTCTTTTGCAAATAATTGTGGGGACTTTGACGCCCACCACCGGCAGCGTGGATGTGAAAGGACGAATTTCCGCTTTGTTGGAACTTGGAAGCGGATTTAACCCGGAATTTACCGGGCGGCAAAATGTATTCTTCAACGCTCAAATACTGGGATTCAGTCAAAAAGAAACTGAAGCAAAGTTTGATGAAATAGCTGCTTTTGCTGATATTGGAGATTTCATCGAACAGCCAGTCAAAACTTATTCCAGCGGTATGTTTGTCAGGCTGGCTTTTGCTGTTGCGACTAGCGTCGAACCGGATATTTTGGTGGTTGACGAAGCACTTTCGGTAGGCGACGAAGCTTTTCAGCGCAAGTGTTTTGCCCGCTTGCAAAGCATTCAAGAAGGTGGCGGCACGATTTTATTTGTCTCTCACGCTGCTACTTCGGTGGTGCAACTTTGTACGTCAGCAATTTTAATGGATAGCGGAGAATTGCTGCTCGCTCACACGCCGAAGGTGGTAATTTCTAAGTATCAAAAGTTGATATATGCAGATCCAGATAAAGTGTTGGGGCTGAAGTCAGATATTCGATCGCTAAATCAACTCACAAAGCAAGAAAGTGATAACAATCTTCAGCAGGATGCTAATTTAGAAAGCACAAAGGCGGAGGTGAAACCCGAGCAATATCACTCGAAATCCCCGGAACATTATGATGAATTTTACGATCCGGGGATGATACCGTCGAATACGGTGAGGTATCCGTCTCGCGGAGCGGAAATTATCAACCCCCACATCGAGACTCTCAAGGGAACTGTGGTCAATCACTTGATTGGTCGTCAAGATTATGTTTACACTTACTCTGTCACTTTCTCGCGGTCAACTTCCAAGGTGAGGTTTGGAATGTTGATTAAAACGATTAGCGGTTTTGAGCTGGCTGGTGCTTCTTTAAAGGCTTCCAGTCAGTGCGTTAGGTATGTGGAAGCGGGTACGACAATTGTCGTGAAGTTTCAGTTTAAATGTTTGCTAAATCCTGGAGTTTATTTTTTGAATGCAGGGGTTGTGGGAACGGTAGATGAGGATTTAACTTATCTGGATCGCTGCGTTGATGTGGCGATGTTTAGAGTTCAGTCTTGTACAGAGTCCTGCGGTAACGGCATCGTTGACTTGCTGATAGAACCGTGTTTAACTGTTGTTAATTCTGATTCTCTGGTGAAAAAGGCGTCAACCGAAGTCATCTAAAATTCTGTGAAAACAATGAGCGAGAGCAATTTAGATTTAGTCCAAAATCCGGTTATCGAAGCATTTATTCGAGAGCAAGCTAAGTTTCCCGAAGATTTTAAACTAAATATCTGCGAAAACGATGAAATGTATTTGTTTGCGTTGAGCAATGTCAAGGACGATCGCGATCGGGCTTTGGTGCGCTATTATTCGCTGGGGCGCCGCATCCTGGATACGGTTAAACAGGTTGTGGATTGGCATTTTGGCAGTTTTGAGAATGTACCGTCTTTTCTAGATTTTGCCTGCGGTTACGGTAGATTTACACGGTTTTTGATTCAGGAAATACCGCCGGAACAAGTTTGGGTTTCTGATATTTATGCTAATGCGGTTAAGTTTCAAACTGAATACTTCGGCGTTAGCGGTATTGTTTCGACTGGAAAACCAGAAAATTATTTAATCGATCGCAAATTTGACTGCATTTTGGCTAATTCTTTTTTCAGCCATATGCCGGAAAGAACTTTTACAAGTTGGTTGCAAAATTTGTACGATTTGTTGACTCCTAACGGCATTTTGATGTTCAGCGTTCACGATGAGTGTTTGCGAGCTCCTAATGTAGAAATGCCTGCTAGTGGTATTTTGTTCAGCGCCTTGAGCGAAAGTCAGTCTTTGGATAAGGAGGAATACGGCACAACTTATGTAACTGAAAAGTTTGTCAGAGAAGTTGTCGATAAAGTTAGCGCAGGTAAGGCTTTTGTTCACCGCATCGAAAAAGGTATATGCAGGTTTCAGGATTTGTATGTTGTCACAAATCAACTATCTAGAGATTTTTCGGAGTTGAAATTCAATCAACACCCGGAAGGATATGTTGATGTTGCTGCTTTTACAAATAAGGAGAATTTGTATCTGGAAGGATGGGCGGCAGATCTGAATAATGGCGGTAAAATTGAGGATTTGCAAGTGCTGGTAAACGGTGAGTTTGTGCAGAGGTGCGAGCCTTTTTACAATCGCCCGGATGTGGCCGGACACTTTGAAACTGATGTGGCTTTGCAGTCTGGTTGGAACTGTTATTTACCGAAAAATTCTGTGGCGCCGCAGGATGTGTTAACCGTTAAAGCAATCAATAACTATGGTTTGACATGGATTTTGGAAACTTGCACTGTACAATCGCTGGTAAGACAAAAGCAATCGCGCTCTTTATTGGGATCTACTCAACTCAAGCTTCAATTGCTGGAAACTCAGTTAGCTGCGGCTAAGATAGAATGGGAGCAAAGTCAAAGTAAGTTAATGATTACTGAAACTCAGTTAGAAGAATCTCATACTAAGTTAGAAGAAAGTCAAAATCAATTAATTTCAGTTCACTCGCAGTTAGAACAAGCTCAAAGTCTGTTAGTATCTCTGCAAATGCAGTTGGAGAAGACAGAAAATCAGTTGATGAATGTCAAGCAAGAACTACAGCAATCGCAATGTCGAGTTGTGGCTATGGAAAGTAGCAAGTTCTGGAAGCTGAGAAGCACGTGGTTTCAAGTCAGGCGAGCGATCGGGTTAGCGGGAGAATAAGAGAAGACCATTTTAGATTTTAGATTGGGGATTGGAGATTGCTAGAGATGATAGACTAAGTGTTGGGATATTACCTAAAGTTGCATTTTGGGGTAAATAGTGTAGCGAGTAAAAATGGTTTGGGAATTAGGGCGAGGGAGAGAAATTGTGAGTATGAATGACAGCAAACCGTCGGTTTTTATTGTTACTGGAATGCACCGTTCCGGTACATCTTTAACTGCTTCTTTGTTTCAGAAAGTCGGAGTTGATATTGGTAAACAGTTGGTGGGCCCGGCGGTGGGAAATGTGAAAGGTCATTTTGAGAATGTTGATTTTGTTGAGTTTCACAAGAGTGTTTTACGATCGCACGGCATAGATGAACTCGGCTGTACGTTTGAACAAACGATTCCGGTAGCAGCGGAATATGTGGAAATTGCCAAACGGGCGATCGACCAAAACCAACAAACTGACAACCATTGGGGCTGGAAAGACCCGCGAACCGCTTTGTTTTGGGATTTTTGGCTAAATTTGCTTCCCACAGCCAATTTCATCTGTGTTTATCGATCGCCCTGGGAAGTCGTGGATTCGCTGTACCGCCGGGGAACCGATGTCAGTTTGCTGCAAAATCCCCAAATGGCAGTAAAAATGTGGATTCACTACAACCAAAAAGTCTTAGAATTGTACCAACGTTTTCCCGATCGCTGTCTGCTGGCGAACGTTTACCCGATCGGCAACACTCCCGAACTTTTTATCGATCGAGTCAACGAAAAATTTAACGTTAACTTAGGTGCGATACCTGCCGACAATTTTGAAGAATCTTTATTAGTAAATGATATTGTCAAAAGTCATAGGCCGAGTTTAATAGAACAATATTTTCCCGAAGCCTTAGAACTATATCAAGTTTTGGAAACCCAAGCTGGCAATCTGGGCAGCGAATCGAATTCTGCCAGCGATAAAATTATTCATTTTCCAGCATCTTCTGTCGGCCCTTTTGAAGATTGGCTAAAAATCCGCTTGCTGGAAAAACAGCAAAAAACCAGCAATTCCGAAATCAAACAGTGGCAAGAAGAATTTCACCAAGCCCAGGCAAAAGTGTTGGGATTGGAGGCAGAATTAGGAGAAACTCAAGTACAACTTGCCGGCAAAGAATCTAATTTTCAAGAAGCTTTAGCAAAACTGCTCGGATTAGAAACAGAATTAGGACAAACTCAGGCACAGCTTGCCGGTCAAGAATCGCAATTTCAAGAAGCTTTAACAAAAGTCCTGAAGTTAGAAACAGAATTAGGACAAACTCAGGTACAACTTGCCGGAAAAGAATCACAATTTCAAACAGCTTTAGCAAAAGTCTTGGAATTAGAAGCAGAATTAGGACAAACTCAGGTACAGCTTGCCGGCAAAGAATCGCAATTTCAAACAGCTTTAGCAAAAGTCTTGGAATTAGAAGCAGAATTAGGGAAGAGTCAGGTAAAATACGAAGAAAAAGAATTCAAACTGGAGCAGAAATTAGCTGAGTTACTGTGGATGGAAACTATACAGAGTCAAACTCAAGAAAAATTAAATGAAAGTCGGGAAGACTTAGAAAAGTCGCGCCAGGAAACAGAAAGAGTGCGGGCAGAAATTGAGGCAATCAAAGCTTCTGACTGGTGGCAACTCCGAGAAAATCTGTGGGGTTTTCAGCGTCGAATCCGTGACCTCTTCCCGAAATATATTTTTTCGTTAGACCAACCCACTACTTGGCAAATTAGCGATTCTAATGTCCTAATTGTGGGCTGGGTATTTAACACAAAGATTGAGATTAAAGCAGTGCGTGTCCGAATTGATGACAAAATATTTTCGGGCGTTTACGGCATAGAAAGAAGCGATATAGCGATAGCACATTCTAATATTCCGGCTGCGAGGAAAGCGGGTTTTACTATTGAATTGCAAGCGCCTGCCGGACGGCACGAAGTGGTACTAGAAGCCCAAGAAGCAGGCGGAAATTGGCATCTTTTGGCAACTTATCCGCTGTTGGTTTCAACGATTCAAGCATCGTTAGATGTACCCGTGGTGTGGGAACAGCGTCAGGGTCAAATTTTGTTCGCAGGTTGGTGCTGTCACCACGATCGCAAAATTGCTAAATTAAGCTTTGTGTGCGGCGATATTTCTGTAGAATGCGCCTACGGTTTGCGGAGAAAAGATGTCGGCGAAGTGTTTCCCGACTGGGTTAACAGTTCGGAAAGCGGCTTTGAGGCACTTGTCGATTTGCCGCCAGGGGAATGGCACGTGGCGCTGCAAGCTGAGTTAGATACCGGGGAAATTTTGTCTTTTCAAGCGCCACAAGTATTGACTGTGCGGCGCTACCATATTTGGCAGCGAAGTGCTGATAAATTTGAGGAGTTTTCGAGTTTTGTAGAGGCAATCCGGCAGCGGGCGAGGGAGAGAAAACAGCGTCTGGGCAGAATTGTGCCGATGCCTTGGGAAATTGTCAAGGTGATGCGCCAGTTGGGGAAGATTTACCAACAGCAAAAACAGTTGACTGCGCCGGGGGATTTGCTACCGCCTGCGGGTTTTGTGGTGCCGAAACCGATTGATAGGTATGATGCTTGGTTGGAGGTGAATCAGTGGAATAGTCGATCGCGCGATTACTTGATTTCTCGGTTAAAATCCTGTGGGCAAGCGCTGCCCAAGATTTCGGTGGTCATGCCAGTGTACAATCCGCAGATAGATTTTCTCGAAAGTGCGATCGACAGTGTCATCAATCAAGTCTATCAAAACTGGGAACTCTGCATCGCTGACGACTGTAGTACCGACGCTACAGTTGCTGACACCTTGAAAAATTGGGCCGAAAAGGACGATCGAATTTGCATCACATTTCGCACAGAAAACGGCAACATCAGCGCCGCGACTAACAGCGCCGCCGCCCTCGCCACAGGCGACATCATCCTATTTTTAGACAACGACGACGAACTAACTCCCGACGCCCTAGGCGAAGTCGCGCTATATTTTGCCACCCATCCAACCACCGATTTTCTCTATTCAGACGACGACAAAATCGACACCAAAGGTCGCCGTTTCGCCCCACAATTCAAACCGCAATGGTCGCCAGAACTGCTGCTTTCCTATATGTATCTCGGTCATTTGTGCGCCGTCAGAAAACAGATTTTTGAAGAAATAGGCGGTTTGCGAATCGGTTTTGAAGGCTCGCAAGACTACGATTTTGCCTTAAGAGCAACCGAAATTTGTCGCCACGTCGCCCACCTGCCTCTAGTGCTGTATCATTGGCGAACTGCACCCGGTTCTACAGCCATATCTGGGGCCGCCAAACCATCCAGTTTTGGCGCAGGTCAAAAAGCAATCCAAGACGCACTAAACCGCCGCCAAATCAACGGCAATGTCGCTCAGCACGCCTGGGCTACCAAAGAAAATTTGGGCATCTTTGCCCAGGATTTCCCGGATGACGGCCCGTCAGTAACGGTAATTATTCCTACTAAAAATCAGGTGAAATTGCTGAAAGCCTGTTTGGATTCTCTGGAAACTACAACTTACAAAAATTTTCAAATTGCTGTCATCGACAATGAAAGCGACGATCCGAAAACTCTAGAATATTTAAAGCAATTAACTTGCCAAGTTTTGCGAATCAAAAATCCTGGTGGCAAGTTTAGTTTTGCAGCCATCAACAACCGCGCCGTCGAGCAAGTTGACAGCGAATATGTATTGTTTTTGAACAACGATACTGAAGCAATTAACCCGCGCTGGCTGAGTCAAATGGTGGGATACGCTCAAATTCGTGGCGTGGGTGCAGTCGGCGCGCGACTGTTATATCCCGACGGTAGAATTCAGCACGCGGGAGTAATTCACGGCCTCCATCACGGTTTGGCCGGTCACGCTTTTAAGCTGATGGATAAGGAGAATCGAGGCTATCTTTCTCAGGCGATGGTAACGCGAAATTACTCGGCGGTAACTGCTGCTTGCACGATTACTCCCCGTCAATTGTTCTTAGAATTGGGCGGTTTTGATGAGGATGATTTTGCTGTTGCTTACAATGATGTCGATTACGGATATCGATTGTTAGAACGGGGGTATCGATGTGTATATTGTCCCGATGCGGAGTTGTTGCACAAAGAGGGAACTTCGAGAGGTTTTACTGATAATCCTCAAGAAGTTGCGTCTTTTCGGCGCAAGTATGCGGGGAAAACTGACAGTTTTTACAGTCCTCATTTGTCCTTAGAAGATGAGTATTTTCATATTCAACCCCGACGGGTGTTTATGAAGGAAGAAGGTTCGGCAACGAGCAATGTGCGGGATGTAGCGGATGTAACGGATGTAGCGGATGAAAGAGAGCAGGAAGAGTTAAGATTTGATGATTCCCGTGTGTTATCAGTAGCCAAACATTCTATTCATCCTGTTAGGGTTTTGATGTGCAGCAATTCGCTGGATTTCACGGGGGCGCCGCTGCATCAGTACGAGATTGCGGTGAAATTGGCGGCTGAGGGTGTGATTTTGCCGATCGTACTTTGCGCCACAGACGGCCCCCTGCGCCAAGCTTACGAACAACAGGGAATTGAAGTAATAGTGCGCGACAATCCCCTCGAACACATCTACCAGCGCGATGCTTACGATGAAGCTATCCGCAGTTTTAGCAAGGAAATTGAAAGTTTAAAAGTAGATGCCATCTATGCCAATACTTTAGAAAACTTCTTTGTAGTTGATGCGGCGCACCAAATCGGAGTTCCTGTGGTGTGGAACGTCCACGAAAGCGAACCTTGGCAAACTTATTTTAACAGGTTTGGTTCCGAGATTGCGGCGAGAGCTTTGGAGTGTTTCCGCTTTCCATACAAGGTGATTTTTGTGGCGGATGCAACGCGGGATAGGTATTTGCCTCTCAACAGCCACCACAATTTTACAGTGATTCACAACGGCTTAGATTTGAGCAAACTGGAAAATTCCGAGAATTATCAAGACGCTAGAAACACTTTAGGTGTGGCAGCGGAAGATGTGGTATTGTTGCTGCTGGGAACAGTTTGCGAACGTAAAGGCCAGCAAGATTTAGTTCAAGCGCTTTCACTTTTGCCTGAGAAATGGCACAATAAGATTAGGTGTTTCATTGTGGGCGATCGGCCGAGTATTTACAGCAATAAATTAGCCGAGATGGTGAACGCATTGCCGGAAGAGTTGCGACAAAGGGTGACAGTAGTCCCGGAAACTGGGGAACCAGGAAAATATTACAAAGCGGCGGATATTTTTGTTTGCACTTCTCGTGTCGAAAGTTTTCCGCGAGTGATTTTGGAAGCGATGGCCTGCGATTTACCAATTATTACATCGCCAGTTTTTGGAATTAAGGAACAAGTGAGGCCGGGAATTAACGGTTTGTTTTATACGCCGGATCGTCCGGATCAATTACTTGCAGCTTTGATTAGTTTGTTGGAGGATAAATCTTTGCGCCAGCAGTTAGCTGGAAATGCTAAATATGTCTTGGATTCACTGAATACTTTTGAGGAGATGACTCAAGCTTATGCAGACATTTTCTGCGAAGCATATTTCAGCAGTCATTAATTAATTGGTCATATCAAATCTGGCTGTACCGGAATTATTAAACCACAGAGAACACAGAGGACACAGAGGGAGAGAATGGATAGAATAGAGAGATGAATTATTCCAATGAAGACCGGATTTGATATAATTGGTAGCACAGGGCAAGGAGAAACGAAGACTTGCGGAACATATTGAAAATCCAGACATCAATACTATAAAACAATCAAAAATGAACGATAAAAAAATGACCGATCGCCCAAGAGTAGATTATGAAACGGCCTGGGACAGTTACGCCCAACAGTGGCAAGAAAGTAATCCCGAACTTTCCCATATTGGCGACGAATGGATCGGTAAAGCTGCTGGTGCGGCCAACTCCTTAGCCGAATACGAAGCATTGATAGAACAGGAATTTGTTGCACCGTACATCAAACCAGAACATACGGTTTTAGAAATTGGTATCGGTGGCGGAAAAACTGGTTCGCTGTTGCTGAAATATTGCGATCGCCTAATTTGCGCCGATATTTCCAGTCAAATGCTGCAAGCGGCCCGATCGCGCTTGGGAACCGATCGCGTTTCCTACGTCAAACTCGACGGTTTAACATTAGACGGCATCGCCCAGGGTGCAGCCGATGTCTGCTTTTGCTACGATACCATGGTACACGTAGAAGCCGTAGACATATTCAACTACCTAACTCGCATTCCAAAACTGCTGCGGGGCGATCGCATTTGCGTCTTCCACCACGGCAATATCCTCAGCGAATTAGGGTGGCAAAAATTCGCCGGCGAGTGGGACAAAAACTTGCTGGGACGCAGAGATGGCACGGCATTTTCAATTATGACCGATACAATTATGGAAAAATTTCTCAACCATTTAAACTATGAAATCCTCCTGAAAAATACATCTTCAGTACCGCGAGATTGCGTCTGGATTTGCAAAGCCCCGTTAAACAGTTGATAGTTGACAGTTGACAGCGTTAATCAGTTGACAGTTGACAGTTGACAGTTGACAGTTGACAGTTGTAGGGGCAGTGCCCCCGTGCCTGCCCTCTCCGTTGACAGTTGACAGTTGATTTTTAAAGCAGTCTCACACCTGCTGGAATTAAGCCCAATAGTATTTAAATTGTCTGTCAACAAACAATTTTCTCTCTTGTGGCGTGGGCGTCCCGCCCGCCCAAAATATACAATTTAAATGCGCTACAGCTTAGAACTAATCGATTGAACATCATGTAAATCCTCTTCTTCCTTCTTCCTTCTTCCTTCTTCCTTCTTCCTTCTTCCCTCTTCCTTCTTCCCTCTTCCTTCTTCCTTCTAAAATGAAAGCATTATTTCTCCACCCCAACTTCCCCGCTCAATACCGGCACATTATCACGGCATTAGGCGCAAATCCCAAAAATCAAATTGTTTTCGGCACTAAAAACGAGCGTCCAGAATGGGAAATTCCCGGAGTTCGCAAAGCAGCATTTACCCCCAGCCGCGAACCCCACGCCCAGACTCACCAATACGTGCGCCCTTTAGAAAGTGCCGTCATCTACGGACAAGCCGTATTTAGAATGGCAGAACAACTCAAAGCTGACGGTTTTGTACCCGATGTAATCTGCGGACATTCAGGTTGGGGGCCGACACTATTTGTCAAAGAAGCTTTTCCAAATACGCCACTTTTGTGTTATTTCGAGTGGTTTTATCACGCCATTGGTTCCGACGCAGATTTCGATCCGGCGGAACCTTTAAGCGTTGACGACATGGCAAGAATTAGAATCAAAAATGCGCCGATTCTGATCGATTTATATTCTTGCGATTGGGGTTTGTCGCCGACTTATTGGCAGCGATCGCAATTCCCGCCAGAATTACAACAAAAATTATCCGTACTCCACGACGGCGTAGACACCGATTACTTTAAACCAGATCCCGGTGCTAAACTCGTTTTACCGAATTTAGATTTGTCCGGCGTTGATGAAATTGTCACCTACGTATCGCGGGGAATGGAACCTTACCGCGGCTTTCCAGAGTTCATTGAGTCGATCGCCTACGTGCAAGAACGCCGCCCCAACTGTCACGTTGTAATTGTTGGTTCAGACAGAGTTTGTTACGGCCGTTCCCTACCCAACGGCGAGTCTTACAAAGACCATATGCTCAAAAAAGTGCCGCTAGATATGTCGCGAGTGCACTTTGTCGGGCCGCTACCTTACGGACTGTATTTAAAAGTAATTCAAGCATCCGACGTACACGTTTATTTAACCAGACCTTTCGTGCTATCTTGGTCGATGATTGAATCTCTATCGGCAGGATGTTTAGTAATCGGTTCCGATACAGGCCCGGTGAGAGAAGTTATCCGCGATGGAGAAAACGGTTTAATCGTCGATTACTTCTCGCCGAAACAAGTAGCCGATCGCATTGACGAAGTTTTAGACCATCCTACCCGCATGGCAGAAATTCGCGTCAAGGCCCGTCAAACCGCCCTAGAACGCTACAGTTTAGCTAATATGTTACCGCAGCAGTTACAATTGATCGAGCAGGTTGCAAGTCGATCGATGCCGCCGACAGTTGGTACGCAGCCAGAACGGGAATTGGCAGCATCTTTTGGAGTTAGAATTTAGCACATTCATCGATGCAATATCATACAGCACTTTCCGATGTTATGAGGTACGAGCGATCGCTCGCGTGGAAAACAACATATAGGCTAGGCTCATGTAATGAAATCCTACTCCCTCGACCTGGGTTCAAAAATAGTGACAGCGCACTTGGTCCAAAAATTGTCAAGCGAGAAAAGTAGCCGCCCGGTTTGGTGTCACTAAAAGTCTCGTGCAAAAACTGGTCAAGCAACAACGAACTGAGGGAAACTTGTTTGCCAAAAGTAGCGCTACATATCTACCCCCAACCCCCCCCAACCCAAGGGGGGGCTAATAACTGCATCTGTAGTAGGAATTTATGAAAATGGTATTAGAGGCAAACAGCAATATAAATTTACACAGACATACCAACTTTATCTATTTCCTGTTGAGCTAAAAAACCGTATAATACCTAGTGAAATTGTTGGCAGGAAAAGCGAATGTCTTTTAAAGTTAGTGGACGAGTTTACGAAGCCGAAAGTGGTAATGGTATTCCTAACCTAATTATAGAAGCCTTTGACAAGGATCTTGTTAAGAATGATAAGTTAGGACAAGTAAAGACCAATAGCAATGGAACCTTTGAAATTACTTACTCGGAAGCAGATTTCCGAGGCAAATTTGATATATTTGAAGGCAATCCTGATTTATATATTGTGGTCAAATCGCCTGACATGAGCAAAATATTGTATAGCAGCGAGAAGAACATTCGCAATGAGGCAAAGAACAACGAGCATTTTGATGTTGCAATTCCCAAAGCTACCTTACTTGCAAATAAAGAAGGGTCTTCAAAAAATAACAAGCAGTTATTAAAACTTCTCATCGGTATTGCCTGGATCGATGGGGTACTCGAACCAGGAGAACAAGCATTTTTGCAACGGATGGTAAATGAGAAAGGACTGGCTGACGATCCCGAGATTAAATCCTTGTTATCGGTAGATAAGCCAGTACAGCCTGAAGAATGTTATGGCTGGTTACAAGCTTATTTAGGAAATAATAGTGAAGACAAAGATTTTCAGGAATTGTATGAAGCCCTTGAATCCTTGATGTATAGCGATGGTGCGTTGGATAGCCAGGAAAAGGAACTTTTAGCAGAGCTTGCAGCTACAGACGTAGCGAACGTCTCAAGTCGCCAACTTACTCTACAGCGCCGATTCATGAGCATGATGCTCGATAGCAAATTCCTGGCTAACGTACTACAGATGGAGCGCTCATCAATGGTTAGTCAAACATCAATTGGGACTGGCTATTATGCTCGCGTTCCCTATCAAGTCATAAGTCGCTTCAGTAGCACTGCGAGTACGAAAATTCTCGCAGACGATATGGCGAAACTCTATTTAACTGACAACTTCGCCCCAGTAAAAAAAGAAATCACTGCGGACAACCTGACAGTAGAAGGCCAACTTCCCAAACAATTGGAGGGGATGTTTCTCCGCAACGGTCCCAATCCGCAATTTAAGCCCATTGGACTCCATCACTGGTTAGATGGAGATGGAATGCTCCACTGTGTAGAGATTAGTAATGGCAAAGCTAGTTACCGCAACCGCTACATCCGCACAGATGGGTTTAAAGTCGAGCAAAATCAAGCTAAAGCAATTTGGCCGGGGCTGCTGAACCTGCCAAGGTTTGACACGCCCTACGGCTTGATGATGAAGAATACCGCCAATACTTCATGTGTATTCCACGCTGGTAAATTGTTGGCTCTCTGGGAAGCTGGCGCACCCTATGAAATCGGGCTTCCTGATTTAGAAACAGTTGGCGTACATACTTTTAAGGACAAACTAGCTTCTACCTTTACAGCGCACCCAAAAGTTGACCCGGTGACGGGTGAAATGATTGTGTTCGGCTTCGCACCTATTGCTCCGCCTTACCTGGAATATAGCGTGGTTTCAAAAGAAGGGGAATTAAAGCGAACCGTGCCTATTGACATACCTGCCCCGGTGATGATGCATGATTTTGCCATTACCGAACACTACACCATTTTCCTAGATATGCCGCTGACTTTCAAACCGATGCGAATTATGCAAGGTCAGCTACCCATTAAGTTTGAGCCTCAAAACCCCAGCCGTATTGGCATCCTACCGCGCAATGGCGATAATCGGACAATCCGCTGGTTTAAGGTTTCTGCCTGTATGCTCTACCATGTGGGTAATGCTTGGGAAGAAGGTGACGAGATAGTACTCTTGGCTACCCGAACACCCGATACCTATCTATTTATTCCTCAAGAAGACAAAGGTGAAGGTGGGGAAACTGAGTTTGAACACTTCCGGCTGTATCGCTATCGGATCAACCTAGCGACGGGTGTTGTCAAAGAAGAGGCTTTGGATGATGTTGCCACAGAATTTCCTCGCATTAACGATGATTTCACAGGTCGGAAAACTCGTTATATGTACGCTTCACAGCAGGCTACCTACATGAGACCCCGACTATTATTGGATGGTTTGATTAAGTATGATTTGGAAACTGGTAGCTCCCAAGTGCATGAATTTGGACGGGGACGTTTTGGCGGTGATAGTGCGTTTGCACCTCGACCTGGTTCTATTGCTGAGGACGATGGTTGGTTGCTGACGATGGTCTGGGATGCGGTAGCCAAGCGGTCTGAGTTACTGGTTATTGATGCCCAAAACTTCACATCTGAACCTGTAGCGCGGGTACTTATGCCTCAGCGCGTTCCTTACGGTTTCCATGCTACCTGGATCTCGTCTCTTGCAATGGCTACTTAATGAAGTGAACAGGCTTTTGGGCCTGTTCCACGGAAGATTAATTCTCTTGTGGAACAGGTCGAAAAGCCTGTTTAGGAGGACTACATAATCTTAGGAACCTTAAAAAACTCCCCATCGCGATCGGGAGCACCAGCCAAAATACTCTCGCCGTTAGCAAAAGGTTGCAAATCGTCCGATCGCATAACATTGCTAACATCGATCGCCCGAGTTGTCGGTTTTACCTTACTCGTATCCAGTTCGCTCAACTGCTCAAAATAATCCAAAATACCGTTCAGTTGACCGGTAAACTGCTCTTCTTCTTCCGGCGTTAATTCCAATCGGGCTAAATTTGCTACTTTCCGAACTTCTTCTTTGTCAATCATAAAAATTGGGAATTGTTGGTTGTTGGTTGTTAGTTGTTATTGGTTATTTGTTATTGGTTATTTGTTACTTTTTGGGTCTAATAACTAATAACTAATAACCAATAACCCATGAGAGCATATTGTTACTAAAAACTCGCCTTAAAAATACACATCAATTTGCGATCGCCCTGTCGTCTTCAGCCAATTCTGCACCTCAATGTAATTGTTCGGCGCCAAACGAATAGCCTCCTTCCAGTAATCCGCAGCTTTGTCAAACAGCCCTTCCGCCGCTTCAACATTGCCAGCTTCCTTTTCCCTTTCCCCTTGATAGTGGTAAATCACAGCAATATTGTTCAGCGCTTGCGGCATTCTGGGATTCAGTTCAAGCGCTTCGCTGTAATACTCCAAAGCTTTATCGTGTTCGCCGTTGCTAGTATGGATCAGACCCATATTGTACAATACATAACTGCGATCGTAAGGATCTTCTTCCAGCTTCAGCGCTTCAGTATAATTGTCCAGCGCTTCAGCATATTCGCCATCAGCTTGAGCCGACATACCATCCCGATAATAAGCAAAAGCTTCCTTCGCCTTCTTTTTCGCGGGCATAATCTTCAGGATGATATCAGCCATTACCGTGAAACTTTTGTCAATAAAGTTATCGTTGCGTTGAGTTCTTGGCATATGCGATTCTTTTGGTTAGTGGCTAATCTCAAAAATTAGCGGGTAAAGTTTTCCTATGAATACTTGCACAACAATTTTAGTTGAGAGTTGTGCTGAGGATGCGAAAAAGACTTGTGAGACACAAGAACAAACTTGACAACACGCGCAAGTCCTATCTATTGTAGATAACTATTGCAAGACTTACAAAAAAAACATATTTTTTTTACATATTTAAACTTTTATTAAGTTTTCAAAGTTCAATACTTCGGACAATTTTAGATCTCATCGAGTATCTCAAACCCTTGATGGCTATAGGGCTGACTATTTTTTCAATCTTTAAGTCTAGCCCGCTCGTTTCAAAAAATCATTAAAAATGCCATGGCTTACTCGCGATACGACTTACAGAGTCGTTAAAAAAACTGTCCGAACTATTGAAAGTTCAGCCAACACTGAAAATCTTTTGGGAAAAAAGTAGGGTACGGTTCAATTGAGGGTAACAGTTTGCGAGCGATCGGTGTAAGGTGAAGGCTGTCGCCTTAGTCCTAATTCGCCCCCCAAAGCATGAGTCCGAGCCAATCAGTCTTGGGGTTGGCATTTGCTAGATGCGATGGCGCAGGGGTTTCAGCCAGATTTCACCATTGCTGATGTCGGGACGGGATTGAGAGCAGGTCAGAAAGAAGTCCTGCCTGATACTCCTTGTCATGGAGATATTTTTCAGATCCAACAACAATTTGAGACAGTTGTTGACAATTGCTAATTAGCATGGTAATGTCAGACTATTCCAGCGTAAAAAATGTTAATTTTTCAAGCAGGATCAGGCAGTCAGGGTAATTGTATTCATTTGTAGTAAAAATAAGTTGGAAGTATTAATTAGGTAATGTCGTATCGTATTGTTGCTTATATCACCGCCTATTCAGATAAAACTGCCCTTGAGCGGTGTATCGCTTCTCTTAAGTGTCAAACTTATTCGATCGAGAAAATCTTAATAGTCGATAACTCGCCTCATGTTTTGTTGTCTCCTGAAGAATTAGACGAATCTATTATCGTCAAATCTTATCCCCAAAACATCGGCATTTCTGGCGGTTTACGAGTGGGTATTGAATGGTCTATTAAAAATGAATTTGATTTTATTTGGACTTTCGATCAAGATACTGAACCTTCACCAGATGCTTTAAAAAGATTAATTGAAACCTATGATAATCTCAAAGAAGCTCATCAAAAAATTGGAATTATTGCTCCACTTCCTGTTGATAGAGTCACAGGACAACAATGGAATGGAATGATCTTAGATAAGTATCAACTAAAACAATTTCTTATAAACGATCAAATCCCTGAAATTTATAAATGTGATGCCGTTATTACAGCAGGTTCTCTTATTTCCATTCAAGCCGCTCACAATACTCCCTTTCCTAATGAAAATTTATTTATTGAAGCAGTTGATTGGGAATATTGTCTAAAATTAAAGAAACAAAATTATTCTATATTTGTCAATAGAAATATTGTTCTAAAACAACGATTTGGAGAGACTCAAGAAGTTAATTTATTTTATCCTAAAATAAAAATAATGCGATTGAATTGTTCTCCGTTGCGTTACTACTACCGATGCAGGAATAACACCTTTGTCGAACTTAGTCTCGCTATGGAGAACAAACTATTGATTATGTTTAGTATTCATAGAATTAAAATTATGATTAATTTAGTTATTAAAATCTTGCTATTAGAAAACCTATCAAGAAGATTGAAAATTTGGGCTTGTCTGCGCGGAACTTATGATGGTTTCAGAGGGAACTTAGGAAAAACCTGGGTATAATCTACAAGGATGAGCCCGAGCCAATCAGTCGCAGCCAGTTTACCGCTTGATGCTCGCCAGAAAATAGCGATCGTGATATTGGCAAAGACAAAGTACGCACCCACACTATTAGTAGCGTTGGCGATCGGTTACCAGAGGGTAACGCACCCTACAGATAGAGTCTTTGCGTAAGTCCTGTACTCTTTACCCCTTCCCCCTTTCCCCTTCCCCCTTCCCCCCAACAGCAGTAACAAAAATACGTGGGGCAATGCGTGAGATATGTTATAGTAAACACTCAGCCTAAATAGTTAGGTTTCAAATTGTTGTGTATTATATCAGGAAACCAAAATGCTCAGAACCGATGTAATTCAAAAAATAATCGACAAGAAAAAAGCCCTGAGGTATTTAGAAATCGGCGTAAATAATGGCGATAGTTTTTTCCCGATCGAGATCGCTCAAAAGGTGGGAGTAGATCCTAGTTTTGCATTTTCTGAAGAACGTAAATTGGAATGGGCTAGTAAAAATCTATGTAATGCAACAGCGGAATATATAGACGCCACTAGCGATGCTTTTTTTGCAAGTGCCAATCCGATCGAACGGTTTGATGTAGCATTTATCGATGGATTGCATACCTACGAACAATCATTGCAAGATGTCCTGAATACCTTGGACAACCTCAATGAAAATGGCGTAATAGTCATGCATGATTGCAAACCACCCCATGTCCTCGCAGCCTGTCCAGCTCAGTCTCTGCAAGCTGCGATCGACATGAATTTACCTGGATGGGATGGCAACTGGTGTGGTGATGTCTGGAAAACGATTTGTTATCTAAGAAGTAATCGCAAAGATTTGCGAGTCTTTGTGTTGGATTGCGATTTTGGCTTAGGCATAGTTATGAAAGGAAAGCCTGATATAGATCTAAACTTGAGCAAAGATGAATTGGATAAAATGACTTATGAAGATGTTCTCAATGGTAAAGAAAATTTTCTTAACTTAAAAGATGAAAACTATTTGTTTGAGTTCTTAGAAACAATCTAATTCACTATCCACTACTCACTATTCACTAATTTAATTATAGCGGTTCTCAGAAAGGTTAGGTACGTTGTTGGGAAGAAGGCCCTATACGTTTAAGCGGTTATACAAGCTGTCAGGCACACCTCATCTTTTTGAGAAAGGCTATATGCAAGCTGATATTTTTTATTAAGATGGCATTCGTCGCAGGTGGTTATATTCCGACACCCCCTGTATCTAGTTCTATTTTGAGTCAGATCGCAAGAATACAAATACCACTCAGAAACAAATGAGAATCAAGTAGATGTTTTCAATTGGTCAACGCGACGAATTACTGGCGATCGCCGGTATTCTCGACCCAAAGCTGACAGCAATCGCTATCAGCTTTGATGTACCTTTAATGATGGCAGAATTTGCCGTGCAGTGCTACCTTAAAACTGCCATTTTTGAACCATGCCAAAAGTAGCAATGTTTTGCCCCAAAATCAAGGTCAGCCACAAAAAAGCCTAAATTCTCCAGGTCTAAACCAGCTTTAATGCCCGCAACCTATAATTAAAAATAACCGCGTAATTTTCACAAAGAGAAACACATGGCTCCAAATCCCGGGATTATGCAAGCCGTCGAGCAACTTGGCTACCGCGTTACGGTTGGAGACGTGGCGGCAAAAGCTGGATTAGATGTCAATTTTGCCCAGCGAGAACTGTTAACGCTGGCCTCCGAAGCAGGTGGGAACCTGCAAGTAGCAGAATCTGGCGACATTGCCTACATATTTCCCAACAACTTTCGAGATATTTTGCGAAACAAATTCTTGCGCTTGCAGTTGCAGGAATGGTGGCAAAAAATCTGGCGAGTCCTATTTTACTTGATTAGAATATCTTTTGGCGTAGTGCTGGTAGCTTCCATCCTTTTAATTGTTGTTGCCATCACGCTTTTACTCTCCAGCATGAATAGCGACAATAACGGCGGAGGCGGCGGAAGCGGAGGCGAAAGTGGAGGTGGCGGCGGAGGCTTTTTCTTTTTTCCCTACTTCTGGAACGACTTAATCTGGATCTTTTACTGGAACCATGATGAACCATACCAGCAGCGATCGCGCGATCGCGCTCAAAAACCCCAAATGAGTTTTCTGGAAGCAGTTTTCTCATTTATATTTGGAGACGGCAATCCCAATAAAAATCTAGAAGAGCGCAAGTGGAGCGATATAGCCACCGCAATTCGCAACAACCGAGGCGCAGTCGCAGCCGAACAAATTGCGCCCTATCTCGACAATCTCGGACAGGGATACGCCCGAGAATACGAAGAATATATGTTACCAGCTCTCGCCCGTTTTGACGGCCGCCCCGAAGTCAGTCCCGAAGGCCAAATCATCTACCATTTTCCGCAATTGCAAACCACAGCCATCCTGCAAAATCCTCAACCAACAGGAGCTTATTTGCGAGAAATGCTGTGGCGTTTCAGTCACGCCGACTCCGGCCAAATCATGCTCGCAGCAGGTTTAGGAGCCGTCAATCTTGTCGGTGCGTTAGTTTTGGGAAACTTATTGACTAAAAGTGCGATCGCAGGTGGATTCATCGGCTTCGTCAGCGGTATTTATCCACTGCTGCTGATTTACGGCGTCGGATTTCTGACAATTCCCTTAATCAGGTACTTCTGGATTCAGTGGAAAAATAGCCAGATAGAAGCTCGAAATCGCGATCGGCAGCAGCGAGCCATGTTATTAAACCAACCCGATGCCAACTTGCAGCAAAAACTGGCCTACGCCCAGGAATTTGCAGGCGAAAACGTTCTGACTGGAGAAGACCTAGCTTATACCACAGAAAGCGAATTAACTCAACAAGAACTAGAACAATCAGCCAAAATAGATGCTGAATGGCAGCGGCGAATTGGGCGATCGGATAATGTATAGCCCGAAGAATCAGGAAGGCAACACACAGATTTTTTCATAGTCCACGGAGGTGGACTTTGTTTTTGTAGTCGCGGTTTCTAACCGCCGGAGACTAGAAGTCTTCTGAGAATTGATCTTAGGTACGTAGTTGCGCTTCAGCGCTCTTTGCTTATATTAGGAAAGAGCGCTCAAGCGCAACTACGTACCTTGTATTGGCGTTGCTGCTGCAACGGTATGAACGACTCAATGTGAAAAAATGAAACAAACCAGTCAGTCAATATAGCTGAATTTTCAAGTTACCCATTTTCATCCCCTGATTAAACAACGCCAAAATCATTTATTTTGAATACTAGAATCTGTTGTTTTTCTCATTTTTTAACAATCTTAGGTCGTTTAAAAATCAAACAATTTTGATCGTATTTCGAGTCATGTCGCAGAGCCACAAGTTCCCACCCATCCTCCCCCAACTGATTGACAAATAAATGTAGCGAGCCTTGTTTCCAATCTCGCAGCTCCTCACCATTTACATATAAACTAATCAGCTTATTTCCAAAAGGATACATATTCGCATCCACAAATAAATACTCCCACTTTTGCATAGCAATCCTTAATTTAGTGATTAGTTATTAGTTATTAGTTATTTGTTCGTAGTTGTTAGGTATTGTTGGTGAATTGTGAGTTGCTACTAATGACAAATAACCAATAACCAATAACCAGTAACAAATAACCAATAACAAAGGTGTAGCAATTACTGCACAGCAATTCTAGCCAAAGCAGCACCCCGATAATAGTGCAACAAAATCTGCTGGTAGCCGTATCCCTGCCTAGCCAAATTGTAAGCCCCCCACTGACTCATTCCCACAGCGTGACCGAAACCTTTGCCAGCAACTTGAAAACCCGTAGGAGGCTGCCCGCTATTTCTCCCACTAAAAATCCCGCCGTACTGAGGAATCACAGTAAAGCGGGTACTCCTCAAATTTAGAACCCGACGCAAATCTGCGCCACTCATGACCCTAGAACCGCCATCTCCGACTACTTTCATCGTCAAAACGCTGCCGTAAGCAGTAGCGCGTTCTGGCTTCATCGAGATCACATTCCCAACACCAGAAATCCTGTTGCTGATTTGAGCCCGGGAAAAATTTTCTTTCCACTGGTAAACCGGCGCGCCTTGGTCAAAATCCGGAACAGCCCGCAAATAAGGCAGGGGTTCCGTCCACACATCCTCAACGTTCTCAGTGTGTCCGCCAGAGGCAGAGTGGAAAACAGCTAAAATAATCTGACCGTTGTAGGTGAGAACTTGACCAGCGGTGGCATCGACTGCGGCATAAGTACCCGAAGATTCTGTTTGCAGTCCTTTGTAAACCTGCGAAGATTGAGTATCGTCCACATCGTAAAGGTCGGTTTCGCTTTTGAGGCGCTTGTGGAGAGCGTAGGAACGGGCGGCGACTGCTTGGGCTTTCAAAGCCTCTTGAGGCCAATTGCCACTCATTTCGGCGCCGAGAACGCTGTAGAGATACTGTTCGATATCGACGTAGTTGACGGCAGTCAAGGCTCCTTTTTCGGGAACTAGAAGCGTGCGTCCCCGATACCATCGATCGCCAATCCAAACATAACCGTTTCCGGTCGGCTCGATCCAAATTTGATTGGCAGCCCAGCGGCCAATCGCCACAGTTCCCGATCGAAATTGAGCAGACTGAGAACTGTTGGCCGGCAGTTCGCCCAAATTGCGCCCGCTGCTGTCGCGGATGGCAGCCTTAGTAGAACTGCCGACTTTGATTTGACTCGTCCCGTCTTGTACCGCCACTCGCAAAATTAGCGAGGCCTGCGCTGGGGCTACCATCACCAGCCAAAACAACAGCCCCATCCAAAAGTAGCGTTTTTTTAAAGTCGAAAGAACGGAACTAAAGAACACTCCTGACTGCATTTTAAAATTTTCCTCCTGTGCTGTATGAGCTTGACAATTTTTAAGAGTTCGGGAAGGTTCGGGAAAAAGGAAGGAGAACGGCAGAAAGAAAACGTTAGAATTGGGGGTGCATCTGGTTTTTGCAAATATATCTGTAGGGGCGAAGCATGACCGCAGTCAATATGGGATTATAACTAATAACTCATATACGGTCATGCTTCGCCCTCTTCAAAAACCAGATGCACCCAGAATTGGGTTTGGCACTTTGTGCGTCAAAAATGATTGGAGCGACTAGATCCTGGCAGCAACAGCGATTTATCCCGGTTCCTGCCTGCGAATATTTCCTTTATGTCGGATTGGCCGCACCTGGATATTTGTAACATATTTTTTAAGATTTAATTGAGGTAATTTAACTCTTGCAGATTACATTTCTCGGAACCAGCTCCGGCGTCCCCACGCGATCGCGCAACGTATCCAGCATCGCCCTGCGCTTGCCCCAGCGAGCCGAACTCTGGCTGTTTGACTGCGGCGAAGGAACCCAGCACCAATTCCTCCGTAGCGAGCTAAAAGTCAGCCAACTGAGCCGGATTTTCATCACTCACCTGCACGGCGACCACATTTTCGGCTTAATGGGTTTGCTGGCTAGCTGCGGTTTGGCGGGGAATGTCAAGCGTATCGATCTTTACGGGCCTCCGGGACTTGAAGAATATTTGCAAGCTGGCGTTCGCTATTCTCAAACTCATTTTTCTTACCCAGTCAAGGTGCACAAAAGTCACGAGGGAGTTGTCTATGAAGATGACGAATATATTGTGAGTTGTGCTCCTTTGAAACACCGAGTTACTGCTTTTGGTTATCGTGTTACCGAGAAAGACCGTCCGGGACATTTTGATGTCGAAAAAGCCAAGGCTGTGGGTATTCCTTCCGGGCCAGTTTACGGCGAGTTAAAACAAGGAAAGACAGTCAAGTTATCGGACGGGCGACAGTTTAAAGGCAGTGATTTTTGCGGCCCGGATCAAGTCGGGCGGAAGTTTGTTTACTGTACAGACACGGTTTTTTGTGACAGCGCGGTGGACTTGGCAAAGGATGCCGATTTGTTGGTGCACGAAGCGACTTTTGCCCATCAAGATGCTCAAATGGCCTTCGATAGATTGCATTCAACTTCGACAATGGCGGCTCAAGTTGCCTTGCTCGCTGGGGCGAAACAGTTGATAATGACGCATTTTAGCCCGCGTTATGCTCCGGGAAATGCGATCGTCCTGGATGATTTGCTCAAAGAAGCCCAGGCTATTTTTCCGAATACAAAAATGGCCTATGACTTTTTGACTTACGAAATACCCAGACTTGTTGAAAAGCCCTAGGAGGGAAACCACGGGGGGATTGCCCCTACAAAGAATCGAACAGGCAAGATGCCTGTTCCACAATCAAATTCATTCTTTGTGGAACAGGCATCTTGCCTGTTAAGGAATTAGGGATTGACACTACTGTTTTGGAGTGGTTTAAATCTCAAGGTCGTGGTAAAATGGAAAAACGAATTCAATGGCGTTTTATGTCAAATCTTGAATTATTAACCCAACTTCAGCAATTGTCCCGTACTGATAAATTTCAAATGATGCTGTTTTTAATAGCAGAATTGGCGAAGGAAGAAGGAATTATCATGGGCAACGAATCTGCTGAGATCGTGTATTCCGTGCATACTTCTAATAGTGCAGCAGAACAATTAATGCAGTTACTAGAAGCAGAAAAGAAACAAACTCAAAATGTTTAATGGTAGGCGATATTCTTTTCAACCTAAACGAGATGAGTCAGGTGTTTTAGCTGATGTTCCGTATTTGCCTTTAACACTAACTTATCAAAATCGTTCTGTTGAGGTTATGGGTTTACTGGATACAGGAGCTAGCGTAAATGTTTTGCCCTATAATGTTGGGGTGCAATTAGGGGCAATTTGGGAAGACCAAAGATTGTCTGTTACTTTAGCAGGAAATTTAGCGATTGCTGAAACTAAAGGGTTATTAGTCTTGGCAAAAGTAGGAGACTTTGATCCAGTTCGGTTAGTTTTCGCATGGACTAGGCTGAATAATATTCCGATTCTTTTAGGACGAACTAATTTTTTTACTGAGTTTGATGTTTGTTTTTATGGGTCGCAATTAGCGTTTGAAGTGTGTCCTAAATTTAGAGATAGTTGAGATGATCAATGTAGGTTGACATAAATGCAATTATCTCCACCAACTTAACCCCAAATATTTAAAATTACCATGATAATTGAATTTGGCACATTAGGCTTAAAACTAGCACAAGCAATCGGGCCTAAACTTGCAGAAATAGGATTCAAAGAAGCTCTAAAAAAATTCAATCCTAGCGATTTTGAAAAAGCTTGCATTTCTGGCATTAAAACCGCCGATAAAACCCATGAATTATTCTATCCTTCCGAATTGGGCGTAGTCGAAGATTTTCTGAAAAGTTTCTTGGCTGGCGCCGCACTTCCAGAACTCCTGAAACCTTTCCACAATCAAGGAACGCCCCAAGTTGAGTTATTAGTTGCAGCTTTTAATGCGACTGTCGCAGACAACAAAAAAATTCAAGGCAGATTCATACCAGAAAAACTGGGGGGTTGGCTGGATGTTTTTGCAAAAACCTATTTCCAGGAAACAAACTGTTATTTAAGTTTTCAGGTTGCCAAATCCGACTACTTTAAGCAAGTGGCGAACTGGTTTGATGATGTCAAATTTGCTGGCATTGCTGTCGAAGGGCAGGAAATCGAAAAATCAGAAAAATTGGCTCAGATTTTTGTGATGCCGGATGTCTTGGAAGACGTAAATACTCATATAAGCTTGGATATTGAAGAATTAGAGGCAGGCAAAAATCTGCAATTATTGCAGCGAGAAAGTCGCTCCGGCAGAAAGTTGTTAGCCTCGCAACTATTGAGTCAAAATCGCTCAAATAAATTTGTACTCCTGGGCGCGCCCGGTTCTGGGAAAACTACTTTACTTAGTTTTTTTGCGGTGATGTTGGCTCAGAATTATCCCGAAAAACTCGGCTGGGATGCTGAGAGAGATTGCTTGCCGATTTTGATTAAAATTCGCGATTTTGCGAGGCTTTCAGATATCAGTCTCCTCGACTACGCCCGCCAGTTTGCTGAGAAAACTATGTCGGTGAAACCGCTACCCGAAGGCTTTTTTGAGTATTGGCTGGCTGACGGTAGGGCGATGATTTTGTTGGATGGATTGGATGAAGTTGTGGAAGAATCCAAGCGCTACGACGTAGTGCAGCAGATTGAGAATTTTTTAGGGAAGTATAATCAAAATCTGGCAATTATTACTTCTCGCCCTGCGGGTTATAAACGCGATTTTTTTAATAGTTCGGAGTTTGAACATTATCAGTTACAACTGCTTGATGATGCTAAGGTTGATGAGTTTATCGATCATTGGTATGACAGCCGCGTTCGAGATTCGGCGGAAGCTCAGCGCCGGAAAGAAAGTATTAAAAAAGCTTTGAATGAGAATGACCGGATTAAATTGTTGGCGAGAAATCCGCTGTTGCTGACAATTATTGCTTTGATTCACCGCTATCAAGCGGTACTGCCGAGGGCGCGTCACAAACTTTACGAAAAAGCTGTGGAGACGCTGTTAAAGTGTTGGGATGCCAACAAAAAAATAACCGATCAGTCGTCATTCAAATGTTTAGATGCGGATGATTTACGGCGGCTGATGGAAATTCTTGCCTATTGGATTCATACTCAGGGTAGTACGGATAATCCTGAAGGCGGAACGCTGATTGCCAAGGATGATTTGTTGGAGCAGTTAACTCAGAATATTAAAACCAAAAAACAGGTTGAATTGTCCAAAGCAAGACAAGAAGCTAGACGCTTTGTGGATTTTATTCAACAGCGGACGGGATTGCTCAACGAACAAGGACAAGATTTGTATGCTTTTGTGCACAAGACTTTTCAAGAATATTTGTGCGCTCAAGAAATTGCCTATCAGGCAGATGATGACGGTGATTTTGAGATTATTTTGGATCATATTCGAGACAATTTGCACGATGCTCACTGGCGGGAAGTATTGCTGTTGTTGATTGCTCAACAAAAACCGAAGAAAGCGGCGAAAGCGATGCGGGCAATTTTGGCGGCGAATAGCGAGTATGAGGAATGGTTGCACCGCGATTTGTTTTTTGCTGGCAATTGCCTTGCTGAAAATATTAAAGAGTTAAAGGTGGTAGATTGCAGTCTGACTGTGGAGATTTTGGAGAAGTTGGTTGAGTTGGAGGTAAGGGGTGAGGAAAAGGTTGGTAACAAAGTTCGCTCTCAGGTTTTTCAAATTCTTTGCAGTATGAATGAGACTGAATTTGAGGCGCAAACTTTGCAACTTTTGAAAGCAAAAGGGGTTGATGCAAATCGCTTGTGGAGATATCAAGCAGCATTAGGAGAAAAAGAAGCAGCTATCAGTTTTCTGTTGCTACGTCTCGAAGATGAGAATGACGATGTGCGTCGTGAGGCAGCAGAAGCCTTGGCTCACTTGGGAAATGCTTCAGAAGCCCTCATTAATGCCCTGTTGTTACGCCTCCAAGATGAGGATTCTAGGGTGCGTCGTGAGGCAGCAGAAGCCTTGGCTCACTTGGGAAATGCTTCAGAAGCCCTCATTAATGCCCTGTTGTTACGCCTCCAAGATGAGGATTCTAGGGTGCGTCGTGCGACAACAGAAGCCTTGGGTAAGTTGGGAAATGCTTCGGAATCCGTGCTCAGCGCTCTGCTGCTACGTCTCGAAGATGACGATAACTCGGTGCGTCGTGCGACAACAGAAGCCTTGGGTAAGTTGGGAAATGCTTCGGAATCCGTGCTCAGCGCTCTGCTGCTACGTCTCGAAGATGACGATAACTCGGTGCGTGCCTCGGCAGCAGAAGCCTTGGGCGATTTGAGAAATGCTTCAGAAGCCGTGATCAGCGCCCTGCTACTACGTCTCGAAGATGGGGATAACTCGGTGCGTGCATCGGCAGCGCAAGCCTTGGGCAAGTTGGGAAATGCTTCAGGAGTCGTAATCAGTGCCCTGCTGCTATGTCTCGAAGATGGGGATAACTCGGCGCGTGCCTTGGCAGCACTTGCCTTGGGCAAGTTGGGAAATGCTTCAGAAGCTGTGATCAGTGCCCTGCTGCTACGTCTCGAAGATGGGAATAAGCCGTCGGTGCGTGCCTTGGCAGCATTTGCCTTGGGTAACTTGGAAAATGCTTCAGGAGTCGTAATCAGTGCCCTGCTGCTATGTCTCGAAGATGGGAATCAGTCGTCGGTGCGTGCCTTGGCAGCATTTGCCTTGGGTAACTTGGGAAATGCTTCAGGAGTCGTAATCAGTGACCTGCTGCTATGTCTCGAAGATGGGGATAACTCGGGGGATAACTCGGCGCGTACCTTTGCAGCACTTGCCTTGGGTAAATTGGGTCTGAAATCTAGCGAGGTTTTGCCTGCTGTCGTGCAATGGATCGATCGCCCTCAAGATACAACACATACACCATATGTCGGTTCAGGTATTGATGTGTTGTGGGATTTGGTCGGGAGTTAGGGAAATTGATCCAAAATCCCAAATCGCCCGATCGCCCCCAAAGACGCCTTCGACTGCTTAGCAGACGCAATGGTTGCTACAATCTGGGAAGGTAAACGTTGTGGCTAACACTACAGCCCCTAATGCTGCAAGCTACTAGCTAAATTATTAAAAATCTGCCTCTCCTGCCATGTTTAAAAATCTACTCGGCGACCCCAACGCACGCAAGCTTAAGAAATTTCAGCCTTGGGTAACTGATATCGCAATCTTAGAAGAAGAAATCCGCGCCCTCTCAGACGACGGCCTCAGAGGCAAAACGGCGGAATTTAAACAACGTCTGGGAAAAGCTAAATCTCTCAACGAGGAGAAAGAGATTCTAGACGAAATCTTGCCAGAAGCTTTTGCAGTGGTGCGGGAAGCCGGACAGCGGGTTTTGGGAATGCGCCACTTTGATGTCCAACTCCTGGGCGGCATCATCCTGCACAAAGGCCAAATTGCCGAAATGAAAACGGGTGAGGGCAAAACTCTCGTAGCGACGCTGCCGGCTTACCTCAACGCCCTCAACGGTAAAGGCGTTCACATCATCACCGTCAACGATTATCTCGCCAGACGGGACGCGGAATGGATGGGGCAGGTGCACCGTTTCTTGGGATTGACTGTGGGACTGATCCAGCAGGGCATGGATCAGGTGGAACGGAAGAAAAATTATAACTGCGACATAACCTACGCCACCAACAGCGAAGTCGGCTTCGACTATTTGCGCGACAACATGGCTACTGTCATGGAAGATGTGGTGCAGCGTCCTTTCAATTTCTGCGTGATTGACGAAGTTGACTCGGTACTCATCGATGAAGCCCGCACGCCTCTGATTATTTCCGGCCAAGTGGAACGCCCCAGCGAGAAGTACATCCGCGCGGCTGAGGTGGCTGCTTCCCTGAGAAAGGAAAATGAAGAACATTACGAGGTTGACGAAAAGGCTCGGAATGTGCTATTGACCGATGAAGGCTTTGGCGAAGCTGAGAATTTGTTGGGCGTTACGGATTTGTACGATCCGGCTGACCCTTGGGCGCATTACATTTTTAATGCGATTAAGGCGAAGGAATTGTTTATTAAGGATATTAACTACATCGTCAATCTCGATCGCGAAGTGGTGATTGTTGATGAGTTTACCGGGCGGGTGATGCCTGGTAGGCGATGGAGTGACGGTTTGCACCAGGCGATCGAAGCGAAAGAACACGCGGAAATTCAGCCAGAAACTCAGACGCTGGCGACTATTACTTATCAAAATTTCTTTTTGCTATATCCGAAGCTGTCGGGGATGACTGGGACGGCGAAGACTGAGGAAACGGAGTTTGAGAAGATTTACAGTCTGGAAGTGACTCTGATTCCGACTAACCGGATTCCCAGCCGTGGCGACCTTTCGGATATGGTTTACAAGGCAGAGGCCGGCAAGTGGAAGGCGATCGCCCAAGAATGCGCCGAAATGCACGAAATCGGTAGGCCGGTGCTGGTGGGTACTACGAGTGTGGAAAAATCCGAGTTGCTGTCGCGGCTGCTTCGAGAACTCAAGATTCCTCACAATTTGCTGAATGCGAAACCGGAAAATGTGGAACGGGAGTCGGAAATTATCGCTCAAGCCGGACGCAAAGGCGCTGTGACGATCGCCACAAACATGGCGGGACGGGGTACTGACATCATTCTGGGCGGTAATTCTGAGTACATGGGACGCCTGAAGTTGCGCGAGTATCTGATGCCCCGAATCGTGCGGCCCGATGATGAAGACGGGTTTTCGCTGGTACAAGCGCCAGGAATTGGCGGCCGCCCCGCAGCTCAAGGTTTTGGTCAAACTGCCAAAAAAGTCAAGTCTTGGAAGGCTTCGGCCGAGATTTTCCCGACACAGCTATCGAAAGAGGCCGAGCAACTGCTGAAAGTGGCGGTTGAATTGGCGGTGAAGGAGTACGGCGAGCGATCGCTCTCGGAATTGCAAGCCGATGATATCGTGGCTGTAGCCTCGGAAAAAGCGCCGACCAAAGACATTGTCATTCAAAAATTGCGGGAAGCTTACAATCGCACTCGCAGCGAATACGATGCTTTTACCAGCACCGAACACGACGAAGTTGTGCAGTTGGGTGGCTTGCACGTTATCGGTACGGAACGCCACGAATCGCGCCGGATTGACAATCAGTTGCGCGGCCGCGCGGGACGCCAAGGAGACCCCGGTTCTACTCGGTTTTTCTTGAGTTTGGAAGACAATTTGCTGCGGATTTTCGGCGGCGAACGGGTGGCTGGTTTGATGAAGGCTTTTGGTGTTGAGGAAGATATGCCGATCGAATCTGGAATGCTGACTCGATCGCTAGAAGGCGCTCAGAAAAAAGTCGAAACCTACTATTACGACATCCGCAAGCAGGTATTTGAATACGACGAAGTGATGAACAATCAGCGTCGAGCCATCTATGCGGAACGCCGCCGAGTTTTGGAAGGTTTGGACTCGAAGGAACAGGTGGTTAAGTACGGCGAACAGACAATGGACGACATTGTGGGAGCATACATCAACCCCGATTTGCCTTCGGAAGAATGGGAACTCGAAAAACTTGTCAGCAAGGTGAAGGAATTTGTTTATCTGTTAGCTGACATGACATCGGATCAGCTTGAAGATTTGTCTGTTGAGGAAATCAAAACTTTCCTCCACGAACAAGTCCGCAATGCTTACGACATGAAGGAAGCGGAAGTTAATGCCATCCGTGCCGATTTGATGCGCGATGCTGAGCGGTTCTTTATCTTGCAGCAAATTGATACTTTGTGGCGGGAACACTTGCAGCAAATGGATGCTTTGCGCGAGTCTGTTGGGCTGCGCGGTTACGGACAAAAAGATCCGTTAATCGAGTACAAAACTGAAGGTTACGAGCTGTTTTTGGACATGATGACGGATATCCGCCGCAACGTGGTTTATTCGCTGTTCCAGTTCCAGCCGCAGCCTGCAATGCCTGTTTCGGCTGAGATGGTTTAGAGGGATTTGGTAGGGACACAAGATTGTTGTGTTTTGATTGATTGTGGCGGAATGCGATGTCGGTTCGTAGTGAGGACTTTAGTCCTTAGATTGATGCGGACTAAAGTCCTCACTACAAACCAATTTTACTGGTTCGTAGTGAGGACTTTAGTCCTTAGATGGATGCGGACTAAAGTCCTCACTACAAACCAATTTTACTGTATTAAGCCCAATCTTCTTGGTCACTTTTTTGTTTCCTGTAAACTTCACCTGTGGCGTGAATTTTGCGGGTTTGTTCGTAAAGTGTTTCTTCGGTATGATTCCATTGTTGCAGGGCTTTTTTTAAGTCTGCTTGGATATCTCTAGCGCCGGGAAATCCTTTGTAGCGAATGATTAATCTTGCTAATTCTGATAAATTTTGGTCGGTTGGTTCTTTTCCTAATAAACTATCGACTGTGGCTCGATCGCGCTTGTATTGCGGGTGCTGTTGGTCTTGATTTTTTTCTAGTAAATCCATGTTTTTTTGTGGTAAAACGGTTCGTAGTGAGGACTTTAGTCCGCAAAATGCTGCGGACTAAAGTCCTCACTACGAACCTATATTATTAGGGTGAGTTTAGCGGACATCATATAATTTTGAAAAAAACAACACTTTTTTTCACTCAACCTCTAAGTAAAGGTGCGTTGCTATGAGAATTTTGAGCTTGGTTTAGGGATTGCAGGCGACACACCCTACAACTGAAAGCTGGAGTTTTGCGCCACGTTATTGCTGGGCGGTTTGGTTTAGACGAGATTGCGGCCGCCCATGAATTGCAGGAAAGCGGTAGTGCGATCGGCAATTTGGTTTTATTGAGGTAGATTTTTAGGTACGTTGTTGCGCTGTCTTCGCTCTTGGATCTAAGAAAGAGCGCTGAAGCGCAACAACATACCTTAATTTAAGTCGATCGCCCGGACAATCGATCGCCAAAATCAAGGAGACAGTTGCCACACCTTGATCGTGTCGTCATAACTGCCGCTGATCAGAGTTTTGTCCTCAGGATTAAAAGCCAATTCCACCCAAGTAGAATGACCTTTCAGCGTGCCTTGCTCCCCGCCATCCATCGCCCACAGCTTGATAGTGCCACTCAAATCGCTGCTGGCTAGCGTCGCCCCGTCGGGACTGAAAGCTACAGACTGAATTCGATCGGTATGACCGGCAAAAGTCACCTCACCGGACGGTTCGGGCCCGTGATCCGTGGTGATATCCCAAATCCTCACGGTATTGTCCCAGCCACCGCTGCCCAAAATTGTACCGTCGGGGCTGATTGTAAGCGCCGAAACAGCATCAACATGACCCGTGAGAGTGGCTTGGAATGCCCCTGTTTTCCAATTCCACATCTCGATCGTACCGTCGCCTTTGCCAGCAAACAAAGTGTCTTTATAGGAACTGAAAGCTACCGAATGCACTTCGTTTGTTATCCCGTTGAGTGTTTGCAACTCGGCGCCGCCTTCGACTTGCCACAGCTTCAAAGCATTATCTTTGCCGACACTGGCGAGGGCTTTGCCGTCGGGACTGAACACCACCGAGAACACGCCGTCTGTGTGTCCGTCCAATGTCCGAATTAACTGGCCAGAATAGAAATTCCACACTTTAATCGTACCGTCGGCGCCACCGCTGGCGATCGTCCTGCCATCGGGACTCACTGCCACCGACCACACGGGCCCCAAATGTGCCGCCAAAACCTTGAGCACTTTACCGTGACGCTTGTGCAGCAGGTGAATTGTCCCGTCGTTGTTGCCGCTGACTATCACGCGGCCGTTGGGAGTGACTGCTACGGCCCACACCGGATTTTTGTCTTGCTCTGTCAGAGTCCGCACTGCGGGCCGTGACAGCGATGGCTCAGTGCTGAAATTCTGCATGGGGGGCGGGTCGAACCGAATGTCGGGAATGCTAGAAACAGGCTCATTGGAAGTGAAAGCTTCCGATACCGGAGATGGCAAGCGAGAACCGAGCACCAATGAAATCAGAGCAACTGCGGCTCCCCCCCACATAGCTAAAGTCCACTTGGGTTTGCTGACAATCGCCTCTATCGGTGTCGGGCCGTATTTCATGTCTGTGAGAATTGCTTCGATCGATCGATAGCGTTTTGATGGTTCTCGCTCCACCATTTTATCCAAAATGCGGCCGAGTCTGGCCGAAACTGGTACTTTCAAATAATCCCTCCACGCCCAAGCGTCGGCTTTGATGTCAAACAAATCAAAGGGCGACATTCCCGTTAACAAGTGAATGCACGTGACGCCCAAACTGTAGATGTCGCTGCTCTTAATTGCTTCACCTTTAATTTGTTCCGGCGCCGCGTATTCGGCAGAACCCGTCACTGTTTCTGTTTTCAGCGGCCCGCTGTTGGCAGGAATTGCGGAGCCGAAATCGACTAAAACTAGACCGGATTCCTCGTCCCAAGAATCCAGATACTCTTTCCCGACTATTGCTGCGGACGTTTGGGAAGATTTGCGGTGAATGATATTGGACGGTTTGATATCTCGGTGAATCAGTTGATTTTCGTGGACAAATTCCAGCACTGGTAACAACTCGCTCAGCAGATACCAAATGTGAATTTCTTTAAAAACGCCTTTTTCCGAAAGTCGATCGGCTAAATTGCGCCCTTCGATGTATTCTTGCACTAAATACTGGCAGCCTTCGACTTCAAAAGATGCCAGCAGTTTCGGTACTTGCCGGTGTTTGCCCAACTTGTCGATAACTGAGGCAGAACCCAAAAATGTTCGGTTGAACTGGTGTTGACCGTCGGCGATTGACGGCATGGGGCCGCAGAACTGTTGAATGACGCAGCGGGGTTGCGCTGGTTGGTCTTCATCGGCTGCTAGGAAGGTGCCGCAAGCGATATTTTGGCCGAGGGTGTGAAATACTCGGTAGCGCCCTTTGAGCAGCAAGTTCGACTCGCAATTTGTGCAGGTTGTCGCGCGATCGAGATTTTTGGGATTCTGGCAATTGGGATTGATACAGTAACTCATTTGTCTTGCCGCTGGAGACCCCCGTCCGATTTAAAGGGAGGAGTGGGGGAGGAAAGCGGGGCGGTGCGTGCCGCTTCCTGTGGACAAATTAAATAATTTGAATCTTTGCTTTATCATAATTGTTTCCTAGATTTTAGCCACAATTGCTTGGAGCGATCGCGCGTAAATTATTGCTGACACCTATTTACCCAAATAATACAACTGTAGAAAAAATTCCCACCACTATCGAGTCAGTCATCCCCAATCTAAAATCGTCCGACACTTCGGCAAACAAGCGCGATCGCGCTGGCGACTTGTCAGTCAGCGTTTTGTGAGCCAGCGCAGCCGTCGCAGTCTAAAATCTCAAATTAATAGGACTTTTGTGCGATCGAGGCTGAATAAGTCGATCGCACCAAACTTGATTGCTCGGCTAGACTCGCTGTCCAAGAATTACGCTATACTATTTTTGTGGATACAGTAATTGTGGCAAAAAAGTCAATTTCAAAGTTCAAATCAACTAAAAATTTGAACTTTTGGTAACTTTCGCCAAACTAACTACTAACTTTTAACTATTACCAAGAATAATGGGTTTAAAGCCTCCTCTTTCGAGGGGGAAATAAAACAAAATTATTCACTCTTTCAATCCTCTTGCTTTTATGGAGAGGTAGCCCTCAATTGGTCAACTGTCAACTAAGAGGGCAGGCACGGGGACACTGCCCCTACAAATGTCAACTGTCAACTGTCAACTGTCAACTATCAACTGAACTATGCCGTTAATTCGCGTTCCCAAACCTTGGGAAATTCTCGACTCACAAATTACCTCAGAAACAGCCTTTCTCAACCGCCGCCGTTTCATGACCAATTTAATTGGCGCCGGGGTGACGGCTTCGCTGCTACCGCTTGCAGGATGTCGAGGCAATGACAGCTCAAAAACTGCCCTAGAAAAAAGCTCAACCCCAGCATATTCGGGCTTGAACCGGAATCCAGCCTTTGCAAAAGTCGATCGGGCAATTACCGACGAAGCCTTAGCTACCAAATATAACAATTTTTATGAGTACGGAGGCACAAAATCTATTTGGCAAGCCGCCCAAGCTTTACCAACCGAAAACTGGAAAGTAGAAGTAACTGGTTTAGTCAAAAATCCCCGCACCTACGATATAGACGACCTCCACAAAAAATTTCCCATCGAAGAACGAGTTTATCGATTTCGCTGCGTAGAAGCCTGGGCGATGGTAGTTCCTTGGGTCGGATTTCCCATGAAATTACTCATGGCTGATGTCGAACCGCAATCGAATGCTAAATTTGTGCGCTTCACCTCATTTTACGACTCCAAAATCACTCCCGGCCCCGGTTTGATGTCCCAATTTTATCCTTGGCCTTACACCGAAGGTATGCGGATTGAGGAAATGGCGAACGATTTAGCATTTTTTGCCACAGGATTGTACGGGCGGCGGCTGCCCAAGCAAAATGGGGCGCCGCTGCGGCAGGTGATTCCGTGGAAATACGGTTTTAAGGGCGCAAAGTCGATCGTTAAAATTGAATTTGTCGAAAAACAGCCCGCTACTTTTTGGAATACCATCGGCCCCAACGAATACGCTTTTGAAGCCAATGTCGAACCCGACAAACCGCATCCCAGATGGTCACAAGCCAGCGAACGGGTAGTCGGGCCCGGTAACAGTTGGTCGTGGGAAACTCGCCCAACTTTGCCCTATAACGGTTACGGCGAATATGTGGCGAGTCTTTACACCTAAGGCGGCAGTTGCAACGGCTTCTTATCCAAGGAAGTCCACTACAAGTGGACTCAAAAATAAAATGTAATTTCAACCGCCCACTTTGCAAATCGCTTGGAGTGGGTTTTGTCTTTATAGACGCGGGTGCAACAGCCGTTTTCTGTGAATTGTCAGAATTCAATAAAATCGGATCTAACTCTAGACTACGTCAGTCTCGACTGACATTAATTTGTTCTAAATAAAAAGGAAAGTATGCAATGCTTGAAATTCCCGGCATTCAAACATTAAATAAAATACATGAAAATTCTATTTCAACAGTTTATCGAGGTATTAGAGAACAAAATCAACAGCCAATTATTCTCAAACTGCTCAACGAAGACTATCCAACTCCCGGCGAAATAGTCCGCTACCGACAGGAATACAAAATTCTTCAAATCCTCAACCTTCCAGGAGTCATCAAAGCCTACGACTTACAAAAATATCGCAACACTCTCCTTCTAATCTTAGAAGATTTTGGCGGTTTCTCATTGAAACAAATGCAGGAACAGCAAAGCTTTAGCCTGTCTGAATTTCTCAATATCGGCATTCAAGCCGCCGCAATATTAGGACAAATTCACGCAGCAAACATCATCCACAAAGACATCAACCCCGGCAACATTATTCTCAACCCAGCCACAGGAAAAATCCAAATTATTGACTTCGGAATTTCCACCCTGTTAACCCGAGAAACTCCCACCATAAAAAATCCCAATTTTTTAGAAGGAACTTTAGCCTACATTTCGCCAGAACAAACCGGGAGAATGAACCGTTCCCTAGATTACCGTACAGATTTTTATTCCCTCGGCATTACTTTTTACGAACTCCTAACCAACCAATTGCCTTTTGAGACCAAAGATGCAATGGAATTGGTACACTCTCACATTGCCAAACAGCCATTACCCATCGACAAAATCAATCCACAAATTCCTCCGGCTGTGTCAGCAATAGTCATGAAACTTTTAGAAAAAACTGCTGAAAACCGTTACCAAAGTGTTTGGGGAATTCAAGCAGACTTAGAAGAATGTCTGCGTCAATTACAGACAACAGGAACTATTTCAGAGTTTCCTTTAGCTAAACAAGATATTTCCGATCGATTTCAAATCCCTCAAAAACTATACGGGCGGGCGGCGCCAGTCCAGGCTTTACTAGCAGCATTCGAGCGAGTTGCGAACCCACAACATAGTTTTTCTGGAAGCGAAATGATGCTAGTTGCAGGTTATTCGGGCATGGGGAAATCATCGCTGGTACAAGAAATTTACAAACCAATTACTGAAAAACGCGGCTATTTTATTTCCGGCAAATTTGACCAATTTCAGCGTGATATTCCCTACTCAGGGATTATTAGCGCTTTCTCGGGATTGGTGCGACAACTGCTAACCGAAAGTTCCGCAAAACTCGATGAGTGGCGCACTAAACTTTTAATTGCATTGGGTGCAAACGGTCAAGTAATTATTGAGGTAATTCCCGAAATAGAATTAATTATCGGCAAACAGCCTCAGGTAGCAGAGTTGAGACCAAATGAAGCGCAAATTCGTTTCTATTTTGTCTTTGAAAAATTTATTCGCGTGTTTTGTTCGGCGGAACATCCCCTGGTGATTTTTCTCGATGATTTGCAGTGGGTAGATGTAGCTACTCTCAATTTAATTCAATTGATGGTAGTGGATAGTGATACACAATATTTATTGCTGATTGGAGCCTATCGAGACAATGAAGTCAGCGCCCATCATCCCTTAATGATTACTGTGGATGAAATGCAAAAAGAAGGCGCTACAATTGATTTTATTTATTTAGCTAATTTAACCATCCAAGATATTAGTAATTTAATAGCTGACACTGTGCATGGCGATGCTATGTCTGTGCAATCTTTGGCTGACTTGGTGTTATGTAAAACTAACGGAAATCCATTTTTTGTCAATCAATTTCTCAAAATGCTGCATTCTGAGAAATTGATTAATTTTAGTTTTCTGGAATCTTCCGAGCTATCCATTCGCGAACCAGAGACTCTAACAAATAAAGGTTGTGGAGGATTTTGGCAGTGGGATATTGCTCAGATAAAAGCAATGGATATCACTGAAAATGTGGTTGATTTGATGGTAAAAAAAATAAAAAAGTTGCCGGAGACAACTCAAAACATTTTACGTTTTGCAGCTTGTGCTGGGGCATCTTTTGACTTAACTACTTTAGCAAAAATTTGTGAAAAATCTCCGGATTTGGTGTTCTCAGATTTGAAGCCCGCACTGGAAGCTGGTTTGATTTTTCCGGTGTCTGAGTTGGATATTGAACTGTTGTTTGAAGAGTACAAGTTTTTGCACGATCGCGTCCAACAAGCAGCTTATGCTTTGATTGACGAAGGGCAGAAAAAAGCGGTTCATTTGCAAATCGGTCGCTTGTTATTGGATAATAGCGATGGTGAAGATTTGTCGGAGGAGCTTTTTGAAATTGTCGATCAGTTAAATCTGGCGGCAGGAAAGGCGATAGGGGCGATCGCAGGGGAGTTTCCCTTGGGGATCGATCGCACGGAAAGAGATAAAATTGCCAAACTCAATCTTTTGGCTGGGAAAAAAGCCAAAGCTGCTACAGCTTATGCGGCTGCTGTCAAGTATGTCTGTTTTGGGATCGAACTTTTGGCTGCGGATAGCTGGGAAACTGAATATAATTTGACGCGAGAGTTGTATCTGGAAGCTGCGGAATTGAATTATCTGATTGGCAATTTCGAGCAATCGCAATTCTTGATTAATTTAGCACTGTCGCAGTTGCAATTGGCGGTGGAAAAAGCGGAATTTTTCGATCGCCTAATTACGCTGCATACCATGCTGGGGGAATACGAGGAAGCAATTGAATTTGGGCGCCAGGGCTTGCGTTTGTTGGGGGTTGAGTTGCCCGAAAAGCGGTTGCAGCAAGCTTGCAAAGCCGAATTTGCCCAAGCAACAGCACAATTGGGCGATCGGGAAATTGGTACTTTGCTGCACCTACCGGAAATGAAGATTTCGGAAAAAAGAACCGCGATGAAACTTCTGGATAAAATTATTCCCGCGAGTTTATTTTCCAATCCGATACTTTACCAATTAGTTGTTACAAAATCTGTCAATCTTTCTCTAAAATACGGCCCGGTGCCGGAATCATCTTACAGCTATGCTTGCTACGGCTTGGTGTTGTCGGCTGCGATGGCTGATTATCGCTCGGGATACGAGTTTGGGATGTTAGCTCTCAATTTGAGCGATCGCTTTCACGATTTGACGCAAAAATGCAAGGCATCGGAAATGCTTGTGGCTCATTTAAATCACTGGATACAGCCTCTGAAACTGTCGGATTCGATTAGCCATAATGGCTATCAAGCTGGCTTAGAATCGGGCGAATTGCAATTTGCAGGTTACATTCAGCTTTACAAATTGATGTATTCTATCCCCCAGGGCAAAAATCTCGAATCTCTGCGTGTAGAAGTGTGGAATTTTTTGCTATTTAACTTTAAAACTAACAATCAAATTGCTACTGATTACTTACTAGGCTGTCAGATAGCTTTGTTTAATTTACTGGGAGAAACTTCTAATTGTGAGGTATTTTCTAATGGCGAAATTAGCGAAGGACAATATTTAGAGCGGTGTGCCGATCGCGGCAGTTTTTTGGCAATCTGCGGCTATCAAATTTTGAAATGCCAGGTTTTGTATTTGTACGGAGAGTATGCAGCAGCTTTCAGCTATGCTGTGGAAGCTGAGAAAAAATTGAGTTTGGCGATCGGCACAATTATTGTAGCCGAACATAATTTTTATTATTCCCTAATTTTAACTGCGCTTTACCCGCAAGCTTCCAAGGGCGATCGCCAAAAATACCTGAGAAAGCTCAAAGCCAACCAAAAACAGATGAAAATCTGGGCTGATAGCTGTCCGGAGACCTTTGAGCATAAATACTTATTGGTAGCTGGGGAGATGGCGCGGATTGGGGGTAGGGAGATGGAGGCGATCGATTTGTACGATCGATCGATTACTTCAGCCAGAGACGGCTATTTTATCCAAAACGAAGCATTAGCCGCAGAATTAGCAGCCAATTTCTGGCTGAGCAAAGGTAAAGCAGAATTTGCCGAAATTTACCTAAAAAAAGCGCACTACAATTATCTAATTTGGGGCGCCAAACGCAAACAAGAAAAGTTAGAAGCAACTCACCCAAAATTATTAATAAAATCCACATCAGAAACTCAATTTCATGATGCCACTACAGTAACTATAGCCAGCCAATTAAACACCCCTGGTTTAGGAAGTTCAGCTTTAGATTTGGCTGCGGTAGTGAAAGCCAGCCAAGCCATTTCTGGCGAAATCCTCTTGGATAAGTTGCTGGCTTCTTTGATGAAAATACTGATTGAAAATGCCGGAGCACAACGAGGCTATTTGATTTTTCATTCTCCCTCAGATTGTGCCAACAACCATTCCGGGGAATTGCTAATCGAAGCTGCCGGTGCGATCGATTCCGACAATATTGCGGTATTGCAGTCAATTCCTATAGATAATAACCTACCAGTATCGATTGTTAATTATGTTGCCCGTACAGGAGAGACAGTAGTTTTAAGCCAAGCATTTGCCAGCAAGAATTTTAACAGTGACCCCTATATCAAACAGCATCAAAACAAATCTATATTGTGCGCGCCACTCCTGAACCAAGGTCAACTTATCGGCATAATTTACTTAGAAAACAACCTGATCGCTGGAGCATTTACATCAGACAGATTAGAACTGCTGAAAGTCTTATCGGCTTCGGCAGCCATCTCCATTGAAAATGCCAGACTTTATACTAATCTAGCAGATTCCAACCGCACCTTAGAAACAAAAGTAGAAGAACGCACATCGGAGCTCGCTCTTGCGAAGAAAAAAGCCGAAGTAGCAAACGAAGCGAAGAGCAGCTTTTTAGCCAACATGAGCCACGAATTGCGGTCTCCCCTCAACGCCATCCTCGGCTTTTCTCAAATCATGCTCCGCAGCCAAAATTTACCCAAAGAGCATCAAGATAATGTCGCAATTATTACTCGCAGCGGCGACCATTTACTAACTTTAATCAACCAGGTTTTAGATTTATCAAAGATTGAAGCTGGTCGGACTATTCTCAACTATAAGAATTTTGATTTTTATCAATTTATGGACGATCTCGAAGATATGTTCCATATCAAATCTGACGACAAACAATTGCAATTAGTAGTAGAATACAGCCCTGATGTTCCCAGATACGTCCGCACAGATGAAGTCAAATTGCGACAGGTTTTAATAAATTTGATCGGCAACGCTCTCAAATTTACTCAAGAAGGAGGAGTTGCAATAAAAGTTAATCTCAAACCAGAAGCAAGCAGTCTAAAGCCTGCTAAAACTGTTAATATTGTGGAGAATAGCAAAAATTCAAATATTCCAGCAAATCAGAGTCTTGAAAAATGTAGTAAAATTAGCCCACTACAAAATCCTAACGATGTAGATTCTGCATCTTCGTGCTTCCTGAATTTTGCAATCTCCGACACTGGGCCAGGTATCGCTGCCGATGAATTAGATAGTCTTTTTGAAGCTTTTGTGCAAACCCAAACTGGTAAAAACTCCCAAGAAGGCACTGGTTTGGGACTGCCAATCAGCCGCAATTTTGTAGAGTTAATGGGTGGCAAGATGAGTGTCTATTCAGAGTTGGGAGTCGGAACAACTTTTGTATTCGATACTAAAATTAGTGCGATCGATCCCAGGGAAATAGAAGGCAAAAAGACGGCGCTACAAGTGATTTGCCTCGCACCGAATCAACCTAAGTATCGCATTTTGATTGTTGATGACAAACCCAGCAATAATTTGCTGCTGCTCAAACTGCTTTCTCCCCTCGGTTTTGAACTCAAAGAAGCTTGTAACGGCCAAGAAGCTGTTGAGATTTGGAATGATTGGGAACCGCATTTAATTTTAATGGATATGAGAATGCCAGTGATGGATGGGTACGAAGCTACAAAACTAATCAAAGGCACTGTTAAAGGTCAAGCTACTGCAATTATTGCTGTAACTGCTAGTGTTTTAGAAGAAGAAAGAGCGGTTGTTTCTTCGGCAGGATGCGATGATTTTATCCGCAAGCCGTTCCGGGAAGCAGATATATTTGATGCGCTGCAAAAACATATTGGGGTAAATTTTATCTATGAGGAACCTGCTAGCAACAAGGATTTGACGAAACTGGAGATCGAGGATGCTTTGAGTCGGTCAGCTTTGGCGGATTTGCCTGCTGAATTGTTGGCTGATTTATTGGCAGCTTCCAGCCTCTGTGAGATGGCTAAAGTTGATAGTTGCATAGAGCAAATCCGCAAGCTTGATGAATCTGTGGCTGAGGCTTTAGCTTTCTTGGCCAATGATTTTGATTACAATCAAATAGTTTCTTTAATTGAAAATTATTAGGTTTGTAGTGAGGACTTTAGTCCTTTCTTTTCTGCGGACTAAAGTCCTCACTACGAACCTTTGACAAGAAAATATTGTATTCTTTGCCAAATTCGTTCTAGCAAATCTGGCGTGCTAACATCAAACCATTCAATTTCAGGATATGCTCTAAACCATGTCCGCTGTCTCTTGGCAAATTGCCTCGTGTGCAAAATTGTTAATTCTTTAGCTTCCTCAAGCGTAATGTCGCCAGCTAAATATCGTTTGATTTCCTGATATCCCAGGGTGTTCAACAACGGTAAGTCGCAGCCGTATTTTTTGCACAAATATTCTACTTCAGCCAGCCAACCGCGTTCTAACATTTGCTCGGTGCGCTGTTGGATGCGATCGCCCAAAACATCCATCTTACAGTCCAACCCAATCTGTAGAATAGGATAATTGGGAGGATTTTCGCCTTGCTGTTCGGAAATAGAGCGCCCGGTGACATAAAATACTTCGAGTGCTCTTAAGGTTCTGAATGAATCGTTGATGTGAATTTTCTGGGCGGCCGGGCGATCGACTTGCTGCAACATCGCATAACATTGAGATTGGCCCAGCTCCGCAAGTTGCGATCGCAATTCGGGTATCGGCGCTACCCTGGGCATTTTCAAACCCTTGACAATTGATTTGATATATAAGCCTGTCCCTCCCACCAACAACAGCGGAGGAGAAACGGGAAAATCGACATCAGCAATTATTTTTTGAGCTTGCTGCTGGTATTCTGCGAGTGTTAGAGTTTCCGTCGGATCGCAAATGTCAATTAAGTGATGCGGTACAGAAGCGCGATCGATCTTTGTAGGTTTTGCCGTTCCGATGTCAAATTCGCGGTACACTTGACGGGAGTCTGCGCTCAAGATCGAAGATTTCAGTCGATCGGCCACTTCCACAGCCACTCCAGACTTCCCCGTCGCCGTCGCCCCGCAAATTGTAATCAATCTAAACATAAGCCGTCGCACACTTAAAAAACATATTGCATTTCCCAATAAAAACTCTCAAATCCCCGAATCCTCTCTCCCCCCGCTGATTGACGGCGCTACACCTCGTTCATCCCGAAGCGAACTCAAAACTATTCGATATCTGTCCCCCGATAAATTTCCATTCATAATGCGCTAGCATCGCCTTTAACGGTTTTGTGCTATGATTTTTAGGATTTTTTGCATTTTATGAATTTTGGGGTCTTCAGCCTCATTTTTGGAGCTATTGTTGCATGACTGACACCTACAGCGCCGACCAAATTCAAATTCTCGAAAATCACGAAGCAGTCCGCAAACGACCGGGGATGTACATCGGTAACACTGGTCTGCGAGGACTCCACCATCTAGTTTACGAGGTTGTGGATAATGCGATCGACGAAGCGCTGGCAGGTTACTGCACTCGCATCGAAGTTGACCTGAACGCTGACGGTTCCGTTACTGTTACAGACAACGGCCGGGGAATTCCCACCGAGATTCATCCCAAAACTGGTAAATCATTCCTGGAAGCAGTTTTGACTGTTCTTTGCTTTGTTGGCAGAAGCAGCGACGGCTACAAGGTTTCTGGAGGTATCCACGGGCTTGGGCTAGCAGTTGTCAATGCTTTGTCTGAATGGTTGCAGGTGACTGTTCGGCGCCAAGAGCAAATTTACAGCCAGCGTTTTGACAAAGGCGTCGCCGTTACGCAACTAACAGCTAAACCAAATCCCAAAAACCGCACTGGTACGTCGATTTGTTTCAAGCCAGATGTGGAGATTTTCCAGCCTGGTATTGAGTTCGATCGCCCGACTCTCACCTCTTACCTGCGACAGCTTGCTTATCTCAATCCCGGTTTAACAATTATTTTCACTGACAATCGTTTGGGAATACTCGGCAGCACTTCTCCTTCGATCGAAACTTATTGTTACCCCGACGGCATCCGGGAATATCTCGCCTACTTAAACTCCGAAGTGGAACCGCTGCACGCAGATATTATTTACCTTCAGGGCGATCGAGATGGCGTGCAAGTAGAAATAGCTGTTCAATGGCACGTTCCAAAGGAACATAAGACCTCTGGCCGACTGTTTGGTTATACTAACTGCGTCTGGAATATCGATGGTGGCATTCACTGTGACACTTTCATATTGACATTGAGGCAGGTGGTGAGTGCGATCGGCCGCCAACTGGGCAAACTCAAAAATACAGACCCTGTTTTAGGTTGGAAGGATGTTTTAGAGTGTGGCTTCACGGGCATAATTGCCATTAAGTTACCGAATCCCGAGTTTGAGGGCGCGATTAAAAGTCGGTTGGCTAACCCCGAAGTACGAGAAATGGTTAAATCTTTGGTAGAAAAAGAGTTGATCGCATATTTGACAGCCCGCCCGGAAGTTGCAGGGGCGATCGCACAACAGGCGATCGAGACTCGCGATGCAGTTATGGCTGCACGCCAAGCACGGGCATTGCTGCGACGCCAGAATGGCTATAAGACATTAATTCGCAACCGTCGGCAACCGGGCGATCGCACTTCTTAACCTTCCGGCTAACAGCCCAGCCACCAAATGTCAATAGCTCCCCAAGTAAAACTACTATACCGGGTGCGTCCCCCCGATAAATTTCCATTTAGATAGCCCTAGCATCGCCATTAACGGTTTTGTGCTATAATTTTAGGAGTTTTCCCATTTTAGAAGCTTTTGGGGCTTTAGGCCTCATTATTGGAGCTATTTTTGTATGACCAGCAGCTACAGCGCCGACCAGATTCAAGTTCTCGAAGGTCTCGAAGCAGTCCGCAAACGACCGGGGATGTACATCGGTACCACCGGCCCGCGAGGACTCCACCATCTAGTTTACGAGGTTGTGGACAATTCCATCGATGAGGCGCTGGCTGGCCACTGCACTCACATCGAGGTTGACTTCAACGCCGACGGTTCAGTCACTGTCACAGATGACGGTCGCGGTATTCCTACCGGGATCGTTGCCAAGACTGGCAAATCGGGAATCGAAACAGTAATGACTGTACTGCACGCCGGCGGTAAGTTTGGCGGCGGCGGTTACAAAGTTTCTGGAGGTTTGCACGGTGTAGGTATTTCCGTGGTTAACGCGCTTTCGGAGTGGGTAGAGGTGACGGTTTGGCGCGACCAAAAAGAACATTTGCAGCGCTACGAAAGAGGCTTTCCCGTCAGCGAACTTGTGGCAAAGCCCTGCAAAGGAAATCGCACCGGTACTTCAGTTAGTTTCCTTCCGGACACTCAGATATTTAGCACTGGCATTGAGTTCGATTATGCTACGGTTGCCGGACGCTTGCGAGAGTTGGCTTATTTGAATGCCGGCGCGAAAATTACTTTTGGCGATCGGCGTTTGGAATTGCTCAAAAGTGCCGAACCGCGCGTCGAAACCTATTGTTACGAAGGTGGCATTAAGGAATATGTCACTTACATGAACCGCGAGAAGCAGCCGCTGCACGAAGAGGTGATCTACGTGCAAGGCGAACGCAACAACGTGCACGTGGAAGTGTCTTTGCAGTGGTGCGTTGATGCTTTTAGTGACAACGTTCTCGGTTTTGCCAACAACATTCGGACGATCGACGGCGGTACACACTTAGAAGGTTTGAAGGCTGTTTTGACGCGGACGATGAATTCGATCGCCCGCAAGCGCAACAAAATCAAAGAAAACGAACCCAACCTCGCTGGCGAAAACGTCCGCGAAGGTTTAACAGCCGTGATTTCGGTCAAAGTTCCCGATCCCGAATTTGAAGGCCAAACTAAAACAAAGCTAGGAAATACCGAAGTCCGAGGAATAGTTGATTCCTTGGTAGGCGAAGTATTAACCGAATATTTGGAATTTCGGCCCCAAGTAGCAGACGCTATTTTGGAAAAAGCAATTCAGGCATTTAAAGCCGCAGAAGCCGCCCGTCGTGCCCGCGATTTAGTCCGCCGAAAATCCGTCCTAGAATCGTCTCCTTTGCCCGGAAAATTAGCGGACTGTAGCTCCAGAGACCCCGCCCTGTCTGAGATATACCTGGTCGAGGGCGATTCAGCCGGCGGCTGTTTTCTTTCTTCGGAGAAAATATTATTAGCTGATGGCACAACAAAAACCTTCAAACAGATAGTTGACGAACAAGCAGAAGGTAAAGAACACTTTTGCTACACCATTCGCGAGAGTGGAAACATCGGGTTTGAGCGGATAACTAACGCTCGCATGACTAAAGCAAATGCTGAAGTTATCAAATTGACATTAGACAATGGGGAGACAATTACTTGTACTCCAGATCATCGGTTCATGTTGCGGGATGGCACTTACAAAGCAGCAGCAATGCTGACACCGGACGATTCGTTAATGCCTCTCAACCGCCAGTTGTCTCAAAAGAAGCCAAATGGTCAGGGGCTTAATGGTTACGAAATGGTTTGGAATCCCAACAGTGACAAGTGGATTTACAGTCATCTGTTATCGGATTTCTACAACCTAAAACACGGTGTTTATCAATCATCTGACGGCAACCACCGCCACCATGTTGATTTCAACAAACTCAACAACAATCCGACCAATATTCAGCGGCTGCCGGCCCATGAACACTTGGCTTTACACCGCGCCAACCTTGAGAAAACATTGCACAGGCCGGATGTCATTGAAAAGAGCCGTCAAGCTCACATGACTGATGAATTTCGGGCGATGATGAAAGAGCGGATGCAGCAGCCTGAAACCAGGCAAATTCTCTCAGAACAGGCAAAGGCTCAGTGGGAAGATGAAGAGTATAAAGCTTACATGACTAGCAAGTGGCGTGAGTTTTACGACACTAATGAAGCTTATCGCGAGCAAAATAATGAATTGCTCAACCAAGCCCAACAAGAGTATTGGAGCTCCGAAGAAAACCGCTTAGCTCAGTCTCAACGGGTTCGCAATCATTTTGCTAACAATCCTGAAGCGCGGGAGGCTAATTCACAATTGGCCAAAGAACAGTGGCAAAATCAGGATTTGTTGGACTGGCGACGGGAGAAAACTAAGGAACAGTGGACACCGGAGTTTCGCCGCCAACGCAAAGCTGCTTTGGACGAAACTTATTACCGCAAAACTCTGGAAGCATTGAAGACTGTTCATATCAAAATGGGCTGGATGGATGTAGATTATTACAATTCTTATCGCCGCCTGAAGAATGATAAGTCTTTGTTGAAGTACGAGACTTTTTGTAAGCGCTACTTTAATGGTGAAGAATTATATGCTCGCCAAGCGGTTCGTAATTACAACCACCGTGTTGTGAAGATTGAAGCTGTAGAGGAACGGTACGATGTTTACGACATCGAAGTGCCTAACAGCCACAACTTTGCCTTAGGTGCGGGAGTTTTTGTACACAACAGCGCGAAGCAAGGGCGCGATCGACAATTCCAAGCAATTCTGCCTTTGCGCGGTAAAATTCTCAACATCGAGAAAACCGACGACGCCAAAATCTACAAAAATAACGAAATTCAGTCGTTAATTACAGCCCTGGGTTTGGGCATCAAAGGCGAAGAATTCGACCCCGGTCAATTACGGTATCACCACATAGTGATCATGACTGACGCTGACGTAGATGGGGCCCACATCCGCACGCTGTTGCTGACTTTCTTCTACCGCTACCAGCGCGCACTTGTAGAACAAGGTTACATCTATATTGCTTGTCCTCCTCTGTATAAAGTGGAACGGGGACGCAATCACTACTACTGTTACAGCGATCGCGAAATGAACAATCTCGTCCGCAACGAATTCCCCGCCAATGCGAACTACACCATCCAGCGGTTCAAAGGTTTGGGCGAAATGATGCCGACGCAGTTGTGGGATACCACGATGAACCCGGAAACTCGGACGCTAAAACGGGTGGAGATTGAAGACGCTGCTGAAGCCGATCGCATCTTTACCATCTTAATGGGCGATCGGGTCGCCCCCCGCCGCGAATTCATCGAAACCTACGGCCCCAAACTCAACCTCCTCGACTTGGACATCTAAGTTAGTTGATAGTTGACAGTTGACAGTTGACAGTTGCTGGCGAGGATGAGTCATTAGTCATTAGTTAGTGGCTGATGACTACTGCTTTCCTGTCAACTGCTTTCCTGTCAACTGACTACTGCTTTCCTGCCAACTGCAACTTTTGTTATAAAAATTAATACAATCTCTCATCAAATTGCTTTAAGGTAAATGCTTAGGTAAATTTTAGATTTTTGGCGCATCCATCAGCTACCACAAAAATAGAAGGTTGGACAATATAGCATGAGCATCAATTTAGCAACAAAATTGCGTGAGGGAACAAAAAAATCTCACACAATGGCAGAAAACGTTGGTTTTGTCAAATGCTTTTTAAAAGGCGTTGTAGAAAAAACTTCTTACCGGAAGTTAGTAGGAAACCTGTACTTTGTCTACTCGGCAATGGAAGAGGAAATGGAACGCCAAAAGCAGCATCCGGTTGTTTCAAAAATTTACTTTTCTGAGTTAAATCGCAAACAAAGTTTAGAGCAAGATTTATTCTACTACTACGGCGCCAATTGGCGGGAACAAGTATCCCCATCACCAGCAGCTAAAGCTTACGTGCAGCGGATTCGTGAAATCTCGGCTACCGCACCAGAACTGTTAGTAGCTCAGTCTTACACTCGCTACCTAGGCGACTTGTCCGGCGGACAAATCCTCAAGGGAATTGCTCAGCGCGGCATGAATCTTACCGAGGGAGAAGGCACTGCTTTCTACGAATTCCAGGATATTCCTGATGAAAAAGAGTTCAAAGCTAACTACCGTCAGGCAATGAATGAATTGCCGATTGACGAAGCTACAGCAGAGCGCATTGTTGACGAAGCTAATGCAGCTTTTGGCATGAACATGAAGATGTTTATGGAGTTAGAAGGCAATTTGATTAAAGCTGTCGGTCAGATGCTGTTCAATACCCTGACGCGGAAGCGCGGCGCAGCCAGTACCGAATTGGCTACTGCTGATTAGTCAATACCCATTGGCAATAATTTGAGCCTCGTTTAAGAGGAAAACATTAAATCCTGGGGGTTTGATGGCTGCTTTTACAGTCACCAAAGCTCCGGGATTTTGCAGGGCGGGCGATCGACTTTTTCTAGATTGACACTCATCGAGTATCAAGGTACGAGGATTCTTAAGACATTTCTGTCAAAATATCCGTATTGCGCTTAGTTCCCAGGCTGACTACATTTGCACAAAAGAGCACGCTTGGTGTGTAGTCATATCTCCTCAAAAATGTTTTGGGCGTAGACTTTCCCACCGGGAGGGGGTAGGTTTTTACATCTTGTCTGATGTGGTTATTTTACCATATTCATTTGTGAAGATGGATTTGTCATTTTACTTAACTATGGAAAAAAGCCGTCCTGAAAGGACGGGGTTTTTAACCCAATTTTCTGATAAAAAATAAGGAATAAGGAAATTAGTCGGGACGGGCCAGGAGAAACGTCTTACCTTCCCATACCCCGATTTGGTGGCTCATCCGGTACAGGCAAAGAAGTTGGTCTTACCTGGCGCTCCAAATACTTGCTCAAAGCGTAAGCGATATCGCCGCGAGTCATCGGCTTTAAAGGATTAATTTTATTAGTTCCGACTTCAAAATTCACAAACCCTTCATACAGTGCAGTAGCCATAGACTTTCTAGCCCAACTAGGAATTTCCCCTGCATCTGGATACCTAGCTAAAATCTCGGCAACGGTGGCGTCTGGAAACTGAAAAACCCCATAAGCTTGAGCAAAAATCGCCAAAGACTCAGCGCGAGTCACCCTTTGATTTGGGAAAAACATTCCGTCGCGATATCCACTCATAGTTCCCGTTTTCAAAGCAGTTTGAATCGCACTGTAAGCCCAGTAGCTTTTAGGTACGTCGGGCAATTCCATATCCGGTTTCTGAGCTGTTTTCCGCCGTTCCAAACCAAAAGTTTTCAGTAAAATTACCGCCAAATCGGCGCGACTGATAATGCTTTCAGCATTAAAATTGCCGCTAGAATCTTTATTCATCAATCCTGCATTGACAACCCGGTCGATCGGGTCAATTATTTGTTGAGATTGAACCACCGTTGGCACTCCTTGCGCTAGCGCGATCGCAAAAAAAACACAGACTAACTTTTTCACGATTTTAATCCTTTGTGCTGCTCAAACAATTATTCAAGCAGCAGCAATATTTTCTCCGGTTCCATCGGTATGATTCTGAGATTTCGACCGCCGGCTAAATAGCGGGATTTCATATTAAAATCAAATCTCTGCTTCCGGCAAAGCGCCCTGCATTTTCCCCAGCCAATCAATCAAATTATCCAACTGCTTTTCGGCGCTCAAAACAGCCATTCCGCGAATAGTAACCTTCCCCTTGCTGTAGACAAAACGAGAATGTAGATGTTCGGGCAAATTAGCCTTGAGCAAATTCCAAGCAGGTTCCTCCATCGGCGTTTCCAAGACAATGTGCTGCTTATTTTCCGGTTTAATCCGAGAAAAACCGATTTGCTTGGCGATTTGTTTGAGTTCGACAACACGAATCAGTTGCTGCGCTGGTAGAGGAATCTGCCCGTAACGATCGCACCAATCGGCCCGAATCTGTTGCAACTCTTCCAGAGTATTCGCAGAAGCCACAGACCGATAAGCGCTCATCTTTTGATCCAGGTCTCCAATATAATCGGCAGGAATAAACGCCGTCAAACTGAGGTCGATTTGTGCATCCTCAACCTTCGGAATTTCCTGACCCTTAATTTCGCGAATAGCCTCCTCTAACATTTCAGCATACAAATCAAAACCGATCGCCTCCATTTGACCAGACTGTTCCGTACCCAAAACATCACCAGATCCCCGAATTTCCATATCCCGGACAGCCAACTGATAGCCAGAACCCAACTGCGCGAACTCTTGAATAGCCCGCAGCCGCTGCCTTGCAGCATCCGACAGTTGGTTTTGCTTCGGATAAAACAGCCAAGCGTGAGCTTGAATCCCCGCACGTCCCACCCGCCCGCGCAACTGGTACAACTGACCCAAACCAAACTTCTGGGCGTCCTCAATCAAAATTGTATTGACACGGGGAATATCCAAACCCGACTCAATAATCGTAGTGCACACCAAAATATCAAACTCTGCCGCACTGAAAGTCAGCATGATCGATTCTAGTTCCGCAGCATCCATTTGACCGTGGGCGATCGCAATTCTCGCCCCCGGAACCATTAGCTGCAACGTATCCGCCAACTCATCAATCCCCTCAATCCGAGGTACAACATAAAAAACCTGACCGCCCCTGTCCAACTCTTGACGAATTGCAGTCCGCACCACCTCCAAATCGTAGGGGGCCAAATGAGTCTGAATCGGGCGGCGGCTGGGCGGCGGAGTCGCAATCAAACTCATCTCCCGAATCCCCGATAGAGACATATAGAGAGTTCGGGGAATCGGAGTCGCCGTCAGAGTCAAAACATCTACCTCGGTTTTGAGAGATTTAATCGCTTCCTTTTGCTTCACCCCAAACCGTTGTTCTTCATCCACCACCAACAAACCCAAATCCCGAAATTTAATCGCTTTACTCAAAACAGACTGAGTACCGACAATCACGTCTAACTCCCCAGTTGCTAAGCGTTTGTGAATTTCCCGGCGTTCAGTTTCCGTGCGGAAGCGATTGAGCAAACCAACTTCGATCGGATAAGGGGAAAAACGCTCTGAGAGCGTGTGATAGTGCTGTTGGGTCAAAATTGTCGTCGGCGCCAGCAAAGCCACCTGCTTGCCCGCTGTAATTGCCTTAAAAATAGCTCTCAGAGCAACTTCCGTCTTGCCGAAACCGACATCGCCGCAGACTAAGCGATCCATAGGTCGATCGCCCTCCATGTCACGTTTCACATCAAGAGTAGCCTTCAACTGATCCGGCGTTGGTTGGTACGGGAAAGAATCCTCTAACTCTTGCTGCCAAGGCATATCAGGAGGAAAAGCATAACCCTGTTGCTTAGCTCTTTTAGCGTAAAGATTCAGCAAATCTACCGCTACTTTCTTAACAGCTTTGCGAACTTTTGCTTTAGTTTTTTCCCACGTTTGACCGGTCAGCTTGTTGAGTTCTGGCACTTTATCGCCGACAGTCCGAAACCGCGACAGGGCGCCCAATTGATCCGCCGCGACTCTGAGAGTACCGTCAGCGTATTGCAACACCAAATATTCGCGAGTTTCCCGATCGATCGTCAAGCGTTCCAATTTGAGAAACTTGCCCACTCCGTGCTGGCGGTGAACCACATAATCGCCCGGACTCAGCTTGTTCGGGTCAACCTTTTTAGAAGCGGCGCGGCGGCGCTTGCGAACGTAGCTAAATGTAGCGAGAGAATGCTGACCGTAGAATTCCCGATCGGTAATTAAAACAATCCGAAAAGTCGGCAGAACAAACCCTTCCAACTCTGCCAGCCCGCTGTACTTCAAAGCTACCGGAATATGCTGCAACTGCAACTTGTCGATCGCCAAAAAGTCGCGCGGATTCACCACAAACTGAGCCGGACAGTCGTGTTCCGACAGCAGAGAGACCGATCGACTCGGTTGAGCCGAAACCATAAACACCGTAAAACCGCGATCGCGCTCTTCCCGGAGCATTTGAGACAGCTTCGCAAATTGGTGAGGCATCACCGGCACAGGCCTGCTGGACAAATTAACCGCAGGCGTTTGGGATTTTTGAGTAGTAGAATCTTCTGCTAATTCTGAAAGTTCTAGCCTGTCAAAAGCTGCGACATCTGCGATCGATTCCGCAAAAGTGCGGTGAATTTTCGGAACCTTCAGATTCGCAATTGGCAATCTTGGCGTTTCACCATCAACAACTTCTGATTCCCGATTGCAACTTTCCCATTGTTCCTGGGCATTTTCAAACCAGCGGTTGCTGTGACCTTCACATCCTTGGGGTTCGTCAATTACAACTAAAGTATTTTCTGGCAAATAATTCAACAAACAAGCTGGTTTCTCGAACGCTAAACCTAACAGCCTGCGGACATATTTTTCTGCTTCATTTTCTGTGTCAACAGAGTCTATTTGGTTGGTTTTGTCAAGATTATTTTCAGCTAAAACTGCCTTGATAATTGCGTTAAAGCTAGTAGGAGTTAAAACTAATCGATCGACCTTATCGAGCGATCGCTGGTTGGAGGGATCGAACTCGCGCAGTTGATCCAAAGTATCCCCGAACCATTCCAGCCGCACCGGCAACTCCGCCGCCACCGGAAACACATCGACAATATCGCCCCGGCGACTCCACTGGCCCTCAGTTTCCACCAAAGTCACCCGATCGTACCCCATCGAGGCAAGTTGGCGGTCAAGTATCTTTGAGTCTTGAACTTCGCCTCGTTTCAGCGTCAGACAGTAGGGTTCAAAGGCACTTTGAGGTGGCAAATGAGGCTGGAGAGCTCTTTCTGTAGCTACAATTGCGATCGGCTTAGACTTCGTGGCGCTTGTTTCTTCCTTGTCCACCAAATCCGCCAGTACCTGCATTTGCCCCCAGGTCATTTCGTTCTCGTCCGAGTAAGATAGCTCGTAGGGCGAAGCTTCCGAAGTAGGGTAAAAATGTACAGTTTGCCAGCCCATCGCCTCTAATTGAGCTACCCAGCGGCCGGCTTCTTCCAGAGTTGCTGTCACGGCTAATAGGTTTCGTCCCTCTTGTTGTGCGAGGGCGGAAGCTACTAAACCTTTGGGTAAGCGGGCGATGCCGTTCAGTTGCAAACAGTGATACCGTTTGAGCTTGTTGAGAAGTTCTGTTGCTAAGGGCGATCGCCCCAATGTCCGAATTATCGAAGAGAAAGTCATGCGCTGTTAATTATTATCCCCGATGGGCGAAGGCTCTTCCCGGCTGCTGATTAAGGAAGATTGTACGACAAACATCTATCATTGTGCCGATCGGTTATTGGCAGTTCAACTGCACTGCGGGTAGATTTCTACTAGAAGCCTTGTGTAAATATCTGGAACTTGCGATCGAAATGAGCCCGTTCCGTTAATCTAGGGACAGGTTGACAACAATTTCGATTTTTGCGATCGAGATTGGCAGCTTCCAGGCTTATGCTTTAAGCGGGCAGTGCGCTTCGCCTTTACCGAAAGGCGAGAGGAAAGCCCCGCCTTTCAAGACTGGGGATGAACTCGGCTACGACGACCGTCGCAAGACAACCCATTCCACGGCTGTCTTCGGCAGAGTGCGCTATTGAGTAGTAATTCATCGTTAAAAATATTTATCTGTGTTTTTCTGGATAAAACTATATTATCATAGCTCCATGATAGTTAGAGAAGCCAAGCTAAAACACGGTACAGCAGAGCAATATTCTGCCATTGATGAAGCCATCCGAACAGCCCAGTTCATTCGGAACAAAGCCCTTCGCTATTGGATGGATAATCAAGGTACGAGTAAAGCCGATCTGTACAGCATATGTAAAGATTTAGCCAAGGAGTTTGACTTTGCTAAAAGGCTTAACTCCGCCGCTCGTCAAGCTAGTGCAGAACGTGCCTGGGCTGCTATCTCTAATTTTTATAGCCGATGTAAAAAAGGTGTAGGCAAGAAAGGTTTTCCAAAGTTTAAAAAACATTGTCGCTCTGTCGAGTATAAAGTTTCAGGCTGGAAACTATCGGATGATTGCAAATCGATCGCATTCACCGATGGCTTTGAGATTGGAACATTATCAATATTTTGCAACAATGAAACTCAGGAAGATTTGCATAGATTGAAAATTAATCGCGTGCGGATCGTGCACTCTTCAGATGGGTATTATGCCCAATTCTGTTTTGATGCAGAGCGCAAAGAGCAAGGCGAGTATTCTGGCAATGTCGTAGGATTGGATCTGGGGTTGAAGTTTTTCACCAAAGACCAAAACGATAATGCTGTAATATATCCTCAGTTTTTGAGAAAGGCCCAAAAACAACTCAAGAAAGCCCAAAGACGATTAAGCAAGAAATTTGTAAAGGGTGCAAAGCCCCAATCAAAGAACTATCATAAGGCTCGGAAAAGACTGGGTAGAATCCATCTTAAAGTACAAAGACAGCGTAAAGACTGGGCAATAAAGCAAGCCCGGTGCGTAGTCCACTCTAACGATGTGGTTGTCTATGAAGACTTAAAGATTGCGAACATGGTCAAAAATCACCATTTGGCTAAGTCTATTTCGGATGCTGGTTGGTATCAATACACTCAATGGTTGGACTACTACGGCAAGATTTGGGATAAAGTAGTTGTGGCAGTATCGCCAAGCTATACATCTCAAGACTGCTCTAATTGCGGCCATAGAGTCAAAAAGTCTCTCAGCACTAGAACTCATTCATGTCCTAGTTGCAAGATTGAAATTTGTCGCGATACAAACGCGGCTCTAAATATTTTGCACAAAGGATTGAATATTCTTGGTGTAGAGTGGAATAAAAACGGTACCTCTGGGCAAGAGGAATCCGCCGAGAAATCGGGAAAGCATGGGGAGAAGACCACCGCTGCCGTTGATAAGCAATTTGATACTGTAAGTGGATTTCGATGAACCATGAATAAGAATCCCCCCGATTCATCGGTGGGGAGTATGTCAACACCGATAAATTGAGAAATGTCCCCAAGTACCGACCTTCTGATTGTTCTCCTGCTGGTTTTCCTCAATGGCGTGTTTGTGATGTCAGAGATGGCCATCATCTCAGTACGGAAAGTGAGACTGCAACAGATGGCTAACCAGGGTTCGAGGAATGCCCGTGTAGCTTTGGATCTGGCCAATGCCCCCAATCAGTTCTTGCCGACAGTTCAAATCGGAATTACGCTGCTGGCGATCCTGTCAGGCGCTTTCGGAGAAAGCACTATTTCTAAAAGAGTAGAGCCTCTGTTGCGCTTGATACCGGCTTTAGCGCCCTACGCTCAGCCGATCGCCTCAGTCATCGCAATTTTAACCATAACTTATCTCACCATAATTATCGGCGAACTTGTGCCGAAGCGGCTGGCCCTCAACAACCCCGAGCCGATCGCCTGTAGTGTCGCTCTTCCCATGCGAATGCTCTCAAAAATTGGCGCTCCTGCCGTTTATCTTTTAAGTTATTCCACGGAATTAGTGCTGCGAATCATGGGGATTGCGCCTTCTACAGAACCCCAAGTTACAGAGGAAGAAATTAAAGTTTTAATCGAGCAAGGAACCGAGGCGGGAACCTTTGAAGAAGCCGAACAGGACATGGTAGAAAGAGTGTTCCGTTTGGGCGATCGGCGAGTCAGCGCTTTAATGACACCGCGACCAGATCTGACTTGGCTCGACCTCGACGACTCAGTAGAAGAAAACCGCCAAAAAATGCTTGGTAGCGGTCATTCCCGATTTCCAGTTTGTCAGGGCGGACTCGATAATGTTGTCGGTTTGGTACACGTTACCGATATGTTGTCTCGCACTTTAACAGGTCAACCCCTCGATTTAAGTGCTTCTTTGCGGAGACCTTTATTTGTACCCGAAAGTACGCGCGGTTTAAAAGTCTTAGAGCTTTTCAAGCAATCTAGCAATCAACTTGCCTTGGTAGTAGACGAATACGGCGTCATTCAAGGATTGGTGACAGTCAACGACATTTTAGTCGAATTAGTTGGCGAATTTCCCTCGGTTGAAGATGCCGACGAACCGCAAGCCGTGCAGCGCGAAGATGGTTCTTGGCTGTTAGATGGAATGCTCCCGGTCGAGGATTTCTTTGAACTGTTTGGAATTGAAGAAGTCTCTTCAGAAAATAGGGGAAGTTACCACACAATGGGCGGTTTTGTGATTACAAATTTGGGCAAAATTCCGGCGGCGGCAGAGCATTTTGAATGGAACGGCTTGCGCGTCGAAGTCGTCGATATGGACGGAAACCGAGTTGATAAGATCTTGGTAATGCCGATCGACTCCACGGGCGATCTGGCTAAAACCCAAGCAAAAACCTAAAAGCCATGTAATTTTAATCGATCGACATAATACCCATAGGGGCGGGTTCACCAACCATTATCGCCGGAAACAAACAATCTCAAAAACCCGCCCCCACCCAGCGATAATATTATGTCCGGTCAATTACCATAACAATGAAAGTCCGCAAAAGCGGACTTCAGTCCGCATAATACGGACTGAAGTCCGCACTACAAACCCATTTTATTGCGGTTAACCGACCGGACATGATATCAATTATCACCTACATTTAGAAATTAAATATAAATATCAGGTTGACATAAATTATTGGTGGGGTGGGGGCGGGTTTTTATACATTGTTGGTTATCGTTATATATTGTTGGTGAACCCGCCCTACGAGTTCGCAAATCGTACCATCAATAACAATCAACTGGACATAATATCACTTCTTATTTTTTCTTTGATCGTTCCGCATAGATTCTAGAATAGAACTGCCCACATAATTGCTAAAAATTACCTCTCCAGTTTTATTGTAATGACAGCAGCTATCTACATAAACAACATCTTTAGTCTTGTCGAACACCTTCACCCCATTCAAAATATTAATCTTATTTTTTTGTAAATTAGGAAACTTACCCAAAAGAGCCGGATATCCGATTTCCACAGCCTTAGCATAAGGAGTATCTTTATTAAAAGCAATCAGCTTCTCGGCATCGCTAAACACTCTTTTCGTCTGATAGTATTGATTCGGCTGGAGGACATGAAAATAAGGAACATTACTGGCCGACAGCACTTTGTGCATAAAAATTGAACTTTTTGCCCAATTCCACGCCATTTGTTCAAAAGCTGCACCATCCTCTAAAATAGACTTATTTTTATTAATATACATCACGCTACCCTCGTCATCTTCCCGAGTTTTGCTGCGTTCTTTTTCAAATGCAATCACATCTCTGCGATAATTGTTGACTAAATTTTGAACGTAAACAGAAGTCAAAGCATCGCACGCAGCTAAAGAGCAGTGTTGCAAACTTTCCAAACCCTCAGTAATCTTAGTTTTATTTTCTTTGATTCTAATAGTTGCTTGCAAAGCCTTGGTAGAAAGGCTATTATTCGCCAAGCTAGTCAGCGGCGAAATGTGCTGAATGCTCGGCATCGCCAGATTAATCTGATTTTTATTGTTTAAATTAGAAAGCGCTACTTCATTAAAGCCATCTATATTGATGACCATATCTAATTCTTGACCTAAAGCCAAAAAATAGTTTAAAATTAATAACTGTTGCGGCTGTTTGTAACCGCCTGTAGCAAAAGACAAAATTATAAATTCTTTGTCCTGTAAACCGGGAACCTGTTTTAGATATTGAGGTAAAATTTTGTTTTGAATTTGAAATATAGAAAAATCTGAAGCCACGGAACCGCCAAAAATTCCGATCGCAAATTGATTTTTTTTAAACTTTTTAAAAGGGTAATCGTAAGGAGAGATAAATCCGTAGTTGTTCACCTTAAAACCAGGTCGAAAATCAGCGCTGGGTTTTTGAATAAACCCAAAGAAAGGATGAAACCTTTCGACAATAGACTGATTCAGACGCACTCCTTCTAAATTAATTCCTAAAGCCGACTTATCTTGCGCCTTTTGTCTCGTGTAGAAAAATTGCTTGTGCTTGACAAAATACCATCCCAAGGAACCGAGTTCTAGGAAAACAAGTAAAAGCGCCAAGTTTATCAAAGTAATTTTGAGGATTTCTTGGCCTTTGTTAATTAACTTGAAATCTTTCATAAATATTTATTTAGACTTTCTTACTACTTTAATGATGGAACTGGAAATATAGTTTGCCAATACTTCCTCTCCCACTGAATTATAGTGACAGCAAGCATCTTTGTAAACAGTATCTTTTGTATTGTCCAAAATATTTACGGCGCTAAACACATTAACCTGAGCTTTCTGCAAATCATTGACTTTGGATAACAGCACCGGATAACCTTTGTTTACTCCTGCGATGTACGGGCTGTCTTTGCTGATGGCAATTTCCTTTTCCTTGGCGGTAAACACTCGTTTAGTTGGATAATACTGGTTGGGCTGGATAAAGTGAAAATATTTGATGTTTCTACTCGATAAAATTTGGTTCATGCCGATCGACGATTCGTACCAAATCGAGGCCATTTTATCAAAAGCAGCAGCCTCTGGCAATACAGACTCAGCTTTTGGAATGTACACTATACTGCTATTTGCGTTGTCTGGGTTGGATTGTTTGACTTGGGCGTCGTACTTGACAACTGCTTGCTGGTAATTGTTGACTAATTGTTTCACTCTCAGCGAGGTAACGGCGTGACACAAAGCAAGTTGACAATTTTGCAATTTGTCAATACCTGCTTTCAATTGTTTTTTGGTTTCGTTAATGTTGACGATGGAAGTCATCGCTTCCGGCGACACATTGCTTGCTAAACTTGTTAACGGCTGTAGGTGCTGGACGCTGGGCATTCCTATTTCTAGCTGGGCTTTGTTGTTTAAATTGGACAGCGCTACTTCGTTAAAACCGTCAATATTGATGACTAAATCCAATTCTTGACCCAAAGCCAGAAAGTAATTTAAAATTAATAATTGCTGGGGCTGTTTGTATCCGCCGTTGCCAAAATTCAAAAGCACAATTTCGCGATCGGCAAATTCTGGATAACTCTGCAATTTTTTAGACAATCTTTGATTTTTATACTCATCTACTGCGAAGTTGTTGGCAACTGAACCGCCAAAAACTCCGATAATAAATTGTTTTTTATTGGTCTTAATAAAGGGATATTCGTACTGGGAAAAAAAGCCGTGTTTGTTGACTTTTAACTTTAATCTTTCATTGGTAAAAGCACCTTGTTTGAGAACGTAGCCAAAAAACGGGTGCAGTCTTTCTACGATAGATTCATCTAGTCGAATGCCGATACGTTCAATATCTTCGACTACTTTTTCTTTGGCTTTGGTTCTGGTATAAAAAAATTGCTTTTGGTTGATAAAGTAAAAAGCTAGGGACAAAGCTTCCAGGCAAATAAAGGCGATCGCCAAATTGACGGCGATTAAAGTTAATATATTTTTGCTTTTTTGGAGCGTTGAGTCTTTCATGAAATTTGATTGATTACGGTTGTTTTTTGGGGACTTGAGACTGCTTCAAATTTTCGCACAAATTCTGGTTGATTTTAATACTTGCCAATCGATGCCCGAGCTCATTCCAGTGTCCGCCACAGGGTACAGAATTGTCAAAACCGTGGACGCAAACTTGATATTTTTCAGTGTAGCCTTGAAACTGTTCGGCTAAATTCAGTACCCGAAAACCTTCGCGCGTACCCAATGTTTCCACCCGCCTATTGGGATAAAACAAATCCTGAATGTTGTTTTGTGTTATAAAATCTTTTCGGATCTTGACATCCCGTCCAACTTGGATCGGATCGCCGATCGTCACAACCAAGAAATCAGCTTTTTTCTGCACGACTTCATTGTGCATAGTCACAATCAAACCCTCTGTCACCTTCCAGGCATCTTTCCAAACAGCATCCTGAGGTGGGTTGAAGTTTTTGCTGCTCAAGGCGGTAAAATCTCCAGATAACTGCCGCTTTTTCCTATCTAAATCTACCTTTTTAATCACCTGCAAGATTCGGGAATTGTTGACCAAAAAACTGGGCATCCTGTCTACAAAGGAAACTGCTCTTTCGTTGCGGGCGATCGGCGGCAGATTGCGAAAAGACATATCTGGTACTAACTTGCCGCTAGTATCGTACACAAAAAATGGTCGATAATGGTCGTATTCCAGTTGCGGGGAATTGTTAATTACATCATTACCAATAAAAAATGCCAGGACTACAATATCAGGACTGTAATCCCATACTTTTTTCCGCAGCATCATCAATTCTTGAGCGGTACCGTAACCCTGAACGCCGAAATTGATGACCTCAACTTTTTTGCGTCCCTTAACGGCGTCGCAGTTACCTAGCTTTCGTTCTAATTTTGACCAGAAAGTTTGTTCGACTGGTACCTGAATTGCTTCGGTGAAAGAGTCGCCTAAAACTGCGACGCGCAAGGTATTGGGAGGTTTGGTTTTGGTGTGTTCGCGATCGCGCAAACCGTCCTTATTCACCCGTACAAAACTCGCACCTTCCCCATTCCACTCGCCGGACACACCGGGTTTGAGCTTCCAACCCAAATCGCGATCGGAAGTATGGAAACGAGTTGGCGCGGAGTCTACAACATCTCCTATTTTTGGGTAGCCCTCAACTCTAGCAACTCGCAATCCAATTTCACCAATTACCACCCCCATTAATAAACCGCCGAGTGTCAAACCTAAATTGACACCCAAAGTCTTCAACTTGCTCATTCTTTCAAAACAGGGTATAAATAAACGGAGCAATTACAGAACCCTGACTCAATACAATCAAAGCTCCTAAAAAGACTAAAGTCACAATTAATGGTAGCAACCAATATTTTTGGCGTTCCTTCATAAACGCCCACAAATCTTTGAGAAAGTCTAATGTTGATTCAAACACTTAGAAAGGACGCTCCATACTAACTTTTGTTCTTTCTTTACTTTGGACGCGGTAAGTATCCATTTTTGGATTAAGTTTGCGTCGCATTGCATCTTCGCCAAATATGCCTTTGATAACTCCCATCGGCCAAATTATCAGGTAAAAAACTATCCCCAGCACGATCGGCGTTTCAATCTTGTTGAGGGTAAGTCCAAACCACATCCACCCGTGATAAATGGGATTGAGCGATTTCGGCGCAGCCAATGCTAACACAATTAGCACTGCGCCGATCGCCCAGGGCCACCAAGGTATAGAATCGCGCCGCAGCAAAGGTACTGCTAAACCGAACAGCACTGCAATTAAGCCGCCAATTAGCAGGCCGAAATCGCGCAGGCCTTTGTTATCGAGTTTTTTTATTTCGTCGCTCATTAGAAATTGGGAATGGGGCATTGGGAATGGGGCATTGGGCATTGGGCATTAGGTATTAGGTATTAGGTATTAGTCATTTATCAGTCATTCACACCAACAAATCACAAATAACCAATAACTAATAACCAATAACTAATAACTAATCTAGTTCAAATTCATTTTTCCAAGCTTCATCTTGTTTCCAAGGAATTTGTTCCGATTTAGGAATTAAGAAATTCTCTAAAACCAGATAATCCATTTCGGTACGCATGAAACAGCGGTAAGCATCCTCAGGAGTGCAAACAATTGGTTCGCCTCGGACGTTGAATGAAGTATTTACTAAAATCGAACAGCCCGATCGCTCTTCAAAATGGTTGATTAAGTCATAGTACCGAGGATTGGTTTCTTTGTGAACAGTTTGGATGCGGGCGGAGTAATCGACGTGGGTGACAGCCGGAATTTCCGATCGCGGAATGTTGAGTTTTTCAATGCCAAACAACTGCTCTTGTTCCGCAGTCATGGGAATGCGGAGACTGCCTTTGACTGGAGCTACTAATAGCATATAAGGGCTGGAATGGTCAATCTCGAAATAATCGGCAACTCGTTCGGCTAAGATTGACGGTGCAAAAGGTCGAAATGATTCCCGATATTTAATTTTGAGGTTCATCACGGACTGCATTTTAGCATTGCGAGGATCGCCAATAATCGATCGCCCGCCCAGAGCTCGCGGCCCAAATTCCATCCGCCCTTGGAACCATCCGACGACGTTTCCCTGTTCCAAAATTTCCGCCAACTGCGGCATCAATTCGGCATCGTCCAATCGATGATAGCTAGCTTTGACAGCATCCAAATATTCCTGAATTTCTGTGTCATTAAACCTTGGCCCCAAATAGGAACCGCGCATTTTGTCGTGACAAGTTAAATGAGTGACAGACTTCGCCACAGTTGCTACAGCTTGGTTGGTAGTGAGGACTTCAGTCCTCTCCTCGTTCGTAGTAAGGACTTCAGTCCTCTCCTCCTTAATCTTATTTACTGCGAGTAGCTCATCAGCAACAGTACGAGTTTGTTCGCAATACTGATACCAAATCGCCAAAGCCGCGCCCAAAGCACCGCCAGCATCTCCGGCGGCAGGTTGAATCCAAATATCTTTGAAAATACCTTCCCGCAAGAGTCGGCCGTTAGCAACGCAGTTAAGAGCAACACCGCCGGCAAGACAAAGATAATCTACATCCAATTCTTTTTTAACTGTTCTGCACAGCCGCAAAACAACTTCTTCTGTAACAACTTGAATGGATGCTGCAATGTCCATTTCCCGCTGAGTTAATTTTCCTTCAGCTTTGCGCGGCGGCCCTTCAAACAGTTCGTCAAATTTCTGATTTGTCATGGTTAAGCCAACAGTGTAGTTGAAATAATCCATGTCTAAACGGAAAGTTCCGTCATCTTTGAGGTCGATTAAATGGGTGAGAATTTTGTCTACATACTTGGGTTCGCCGTAGGGCGCTAAACCCATGAGTTTGTATTCACCAGAGTTGACTTTGAAGCCTGTGTAATAGGTGAAAGCTGAATAAAGCAAGCCCAAGGAGTGGGGAAAATCGATTTCCCACTGAGGTGTGAGTTGGTTGCCGTCTCCTAGCCAGACTGAGGTTGTTGCCCATTCACCTACGCCGTCGAGGCACAAAACGGCGGCTTTTTGGAAGGGGCTGGGGAAAAATGCTGAGGCTGCGTGGGATTGGTGGTGTTCGGTAAATAGCAGAGATGGCAGTTTGTTGCTTTTGCAGTTTGCCATTTCTGCGAGCTCTCTTTTGAGCATGGTTTTGAGGTAAAGCTTTTCTTTCAGCCAGATGGGCATGGCGGTGAGGAAAGAGCGAAAACCTTTGGGTGCGTAGGCTAGGTAAGTTTCTAGCAGGCGCTCAAATTTGACTAATGGTTTGTCGTAAAAGACTATGCGATCGAGTTCCCGCAATTCTATGTTCGCTTCTTTTAGGCAATAGGCGATCGCATTCTTGGGAAATCTGGCGTCGTGCTTTTTGCGGGAAAATCTTTCTTCCTGCGCTGCGGCGATAATTTCTCCATCGCGAATTAAGGCGGCGGCGCTGTCGTGGTAATACGCCGAGATTCCAAGTATGTTCATCGCTCTCCTCACAAATCGCTATGCGCTCGTATCTGATGTATTTAGAATAGCTAACGATTATAGCTTTAGTGGTGCAGATTTGGAGTTGAGTTTTGCGATCGCCTCTAATTTTAGCTGAATTGATGTTGGTGGGCGGCTGAGGTCGATCGCGCGTCTGACAACATCCAGCTAGCGCCGACGAATCCTGCGCGCCCAGGCTCTGAAGTAAGTGCCCACCGGAAATTGATAAAATTCAGCTACCAACCACAGCACTATGCCTAAATGGGACAAAAAGGCTAAGCCCGTCCAAGCTGCCGGGAACCACGACAAACGGCTGCCGGGAACCGGAGGAAAATAGTAAGCTGAAAGTCCGAGCAAGGTAGTGGGAAGGAAGATTAGACCGATCGCGGCGGCAAAATAAGACCATCCGAATTCGGTGCCTTCGAGGTGTGCTCCTATCCATTTTTTGCCGTCCCAGTGCCATGTTACGGGCGGTTGGCGATCGGCCATTTTCAGTAATTGTCTTTCTTCGCTGGCGGTAAAAATGTGCTGGCAGAAGTTGCAACCGAGGGCTTCCATCATCGGCATGGTGGAAATTTGACCGGTGCGACAGACAGGGCAGGGATATGTATCTTGATGGTTGAAAGGTCGGGTTGATGGTTTGAGAGTCTGCATGGATCGGGCTGCTTGTCAAGATATTCAGCGATCTTAACAGAGTTCGATCCTAAGGTATGTTGTTGCGCTTGAGCGCTCTTCCGGAGATTGTGGAAAAGAGCGCTAATCGGACTTAAGTCCAAAATTAAGGTACGTAGTTGCGCTTGAGCGCTCTTTCGGACATTGTAGAAAAGAGAACTAATCAAACTTCAGTCCAAATCTTAAGGTACGTAGTTGCGCTTGAGCGCTCTTTCGGAGATTGTGGAAAAGAGCGCTTAAGCGCAACTACGTACCTAATTGAAGCGCTCTTTTAGAGATTGTGGAAAAGAGCGCTTAAGCGCAACAACGTACCTAATTAAAGCGCTCTTTTATAGATTGTGGAAAAGAGCGCTGAAGCGCAACAACGTACCTAATCAAACTTCGATTAATTGCGGTGATTGTTGGTGTACCGAATTCGGGCTCCGGCCCACTGAAGTTTTTCCCTCAATGTGCCGTAATAAGAATAGTTTTCCCGCAAAATGATAAATTTGGCTTCGCAGTCGGCCATCCGCACATCTACGCGCTGTCCCGGCCAAATTGCTGTAGATAAAATGCCGTCCATCCAGAGTTTTGTGCTGAGTTCGTAATCTGCTAAGGGCCAAATGCTGACGACGGAACCGGGCGGCAAAACTACAGCCCGACTGGATAAACTTAAAGGGCAAATCGGAGTAACTGCGATCGCATCCATTCCCGAGTGGATAATCGGCCCGTTGGCAGATGCGGTGTAGCAAGTCGAACCGGTAGGAGTTGCCACAATTAAACCGTCGCCTTGATATTGATCGACTACTTCGCCGTCAACTTCCATTTCTAGAATACAGCTCGGCATTCGATCGGCAGAAGCAGGTTTGACACACATTTCATTCAGTGCCAAAAATCGATCGCTTTGGGGTTCGAGATTAGTTCTGTTTCCCTCAAAAACCGCCGCCTGCAACATCATCCGCTTCTGCACGGCATACCTATCTTCGGCCAGCCTATCCCAAATCTCCTCAGTATTTTGGAAATCCTCAAAAGACTCGGTTAAAAAACCCAGATGTCCGCCGACATTCGCAGCTAAAATCGGGATGCCGTCAGCAGACAAATTCCGGGCTGCCGCCAGGGCGGTACCGTCGCCACCGAGAACTACGGCTAGATCGATCGGGCTGCTGCTAGAAGCTAAAAACACCGGATACGGGTTATCTTTCGGGCCGCTGGGGCCCATTAAAACTTGACAGCCGCGATTTTCTAACTGGCGGGCACATTGTTCTGCCCACCGCTGGCTGAGGGTGTCTCGGGCTTTGTGGGCGATAATTACTTGTTTTAGTTGCACAATCTTGGAATTTGGGATTTGGGGTTTGGGATTTTAGATTATTGAGATTTTAGACTGAATCTCCGCGAGCGGGGAGGAGAAGGCCGCGAGCGGGGACGCTCGCACTGCATTTCTGGCCGCTCGCGGGGATGGTTTCTGGCCGCGAGCGGGGACGTTCGCACTGCGAAGAAGGAAAGCTCCAAACCCTGATACAATCAGTCGTTCCTCATCGCAAATCGTATCATCCATCAATACTTCGGGATTTGGGCTGCGGCCAAATAATGCTGGTGTCGGAGGCGAGGATGCGAGAAACTGCGATCGCCCCAAAACGGTTGAGGTGGCTGGGATCGAGGAAATAGTCGTTGCGATTTGGCCACCGCTGGGACAAGTCGCGGAAGGCGAAACCTTTTTGTCGCGAGAGTTGCTGCATTCGTTGTCTAAACTGCTGTTCGGCCCACCGACGAGTGGAATCTAAGTAGTCGTCGGTGAGGGGCAAATTGACGAAAATTAGGGGGATTTTCCGAGTTTTGGTAAATGCTACGACTGAATTAAAGGCTGTTGCTTGTTTGCCGCCGAGGTTGAAGTCTTCGTAGTCGCGATCGTACTGGCCTGAAACGTAAGCGCGTTGTCGATAATATGTGTTGGGATTGTAACTTCCCGACATAGGCATGAATCCGTTAGAGTCGATCGCATCTGCCAATTGGCTGACTTGTCTGATTGCTACTTTTGTTTGTGATACTGCATTCTGGGCAACAGGCAAGATGCCTGTTCCACTTGTGAGGAATTTGACTGTGGGGAGTAGGGGTTGGGCATTTTGCCCGCCCCTAAAAGCCCGATCGACCGATGCCTGCGATCGGCGGAAAATGCCGTCGCCATCGGTTTTACAAGACTGCGGGAATCTGTAACACTGGGGCGTCACGTTAGGTTCACCAGACGGGAGTTTGGGGCGAACGCCTGCTGCTAAAAGCTGGCTGCCTTCAGAATCGACGATCGAATTAAAAGTGCGATCGTCCCGGCCGCTGTTAAATGCGCGCACGCCGTCCGCCCAGACAATCATTTGAGGTAAATGTTCGGGTTTCAACAGCCGTCGCAGTTGAAAGTCAACAACTTGGGCAGTTGCGCCGTTGACTGCAAAGTTAAATACCTTTAAACCCGGACTCCCGTTAGCAGCCAAAGATTGTTTTAGCTGTTTGGGATCGACGCCCTGCAACGCCCGGGAACTGCCGACAATCAAAACATCTGGCGGCCCGACCGCTGCAACGTAGGATAGGTATAGTTCTAGCTGTTCGTCGAGTAAATCGCTGCTGAAGCTCACTGTACTGGCTTGCGATCGACTTGCGCCCGCTTGCTGTTGTGCATAAAGCAGATTTTTCATGTACTCGGTGACTTTTTTTTCAGCAAACGCCCGCCTGGGACTACCGGGGGGAACCGCTTGCATCCAGGCTACCGCTTGCACCCATTGGGCTGCTACTTCGTCCCACTCTTGTTTTGAATTGGCTGATTGAGCCAAATTGGCGGCCTTGGTGGCAAAGTTAACTGAATCTCCAAAGGGGTCGTTTTGGGCACAGGAAGGAACGCTGATGGATTTTTGGCGTTTATTGGGGTTTTTGGCTAACACAGACGTTGGAGGCTGTGCTAGGACGGAGGAAGATGCGATCGTCCGAGAGGGCGCTGTGGTGTTGGGCGGCTTTGTTGATGAACATCCGACGGTTAAGGCGAGTAAAGCAACAGCGGCGCCAGCACGTTGAAAGATGCTAGTGCTGAGGTTAGCAATGTAGCGGCGAATCATACACTTTCACCGATCGCGAAACATTACTAGATATTACCTTAAATGTTAAATTCCGCGACTTCTGAGAGTGATGCAGGGATCTGGGTGTCCTGTTTGTTTAGCCGTTGTTGACTTAATTGTGTATTTCGGTGTCGGATTTCATGACGGCTGTGGCTGCAAGGACGATCTATTTGAGATTTTAGATTTGGGATTTTAGATTGTGAGATTCTTTCTAATCTATCGAACTCTTAACCAAAGGTCTGTTTGCTACAAATTGCTTGACACGATTCACTAATAAATAGCACGACAAACCAGCAAGAGCTGCTATGACAATTACCCTTAACTGCTTGAGTGCAAATAGCAAAGAGTGCGAAAATGACAGTTTCATAGCCTGGTTGTCGCCGTAAATTTGAGTATCTATTGGCTTAAAAATGTACATCAAAGCATTTAAAAATGAACTCGGATGCTGTTCGCTAACCGCTACAAAAGGATGATTTACACCGACAAAAGAGATGATAATCGACAGACAACTCACAAATATAAAAGCTTTTCTCAAATTCTTGGAACTTTTGATATCCTCGCTGATTTGAGCTAACGGTAAGCAGAGCAAAAACATAAGATTGGCATACCATCTGACTCCATAAGAATACCCACTGTAATTGTTAGAACGCAGAATGTACATCAGGACGTAGGCGGATGATGCCAAAAGAATTAATAGATATTCTTGGCGATACTTGAATTCTTTGTTTCGTAAAATCTTCACAAAACCAAAAATCGAGAATACCAGAATAGGAGTATAAGAAATTAAGCCTCGATGACCTATTATCATGTGAAAAGCATAATTCAAAAGGGCTGGAAAATTTGAATGATATGCTAAGCCTGAAAGGGTTGTGCTATCGAAGGCAGAACCTGGATATTCCCACAGGGATTGATTCATGGAAGGTGGCCGCAGGCTACCAGACGTGTAAAAATTTAACTGTAAGTAAATCACCATGACTAAAGCGCCAGCCAAAGCAAAAACTATCTTTGATTTCAGAGGTTTATTGAAAAAGCTGACAGCGAAAAACGGGACAAAAATAAAAGCTACTACATCAATGCTCCCAGCCAGTGTAATTAACAGACCTGAGAGCAAAGAATATCTAATACTTTCTTTGACCCTGAGCAAATAGTAAAATCCTGCCATCAGTAAACTTGCACTAACTACATGATTGCTAAATACGGTTGAGTAAGGTAGCAGCAGAGTTCCTGTACCAGCAATTATTATAACTACATCTATCCATGTTTCCTCTACTGCCAAAAACTTAAATATCCTGTACAAATAGACTATGCCCGTGGCTGTAGCCACCCCTACAACTAAAATTATCAGTAGGGTATTAGTGAGCATGAATTGATTTTTGAAAGAGATACCAAACACCTTCAGCAGAGCGTAAAAGAATGAACCATATATGGATAGAATAGGAGGCTTGTCAGAGTAGAAGTGGCCTTGGTATAAGTATTTATCGATAGTCCAAATAAATCGGGAATTGTCAATAATGAAGGTATGGAAATCTACGAGAGATTCAATCGTGGCTAACCTGGAAGCATCGTTGCTAGTTGCTACTGGTCTTGTCAGTAGGGCAAATAGACCTAAAAACACTGAAAAAATTTGCCATTCTTTTTGAATTCTCATGCTCTGCATCCAAATTTTATAGATTCAAATCGATCAACCTTTGTAACAATCGCTTAACAAATTACTGCGATTCGATGACTGCTTCGGCTTCCAGGGCGATCGATCGCAATTTATCAATGATATCCTGACTGGCACTCTCCCACAACCCCCGCTGGCGAGCTTCTAACAATCTTTCCGCCATATCTCGCAGCGCCCAAGGATTGTTTTTTTGAATAAATCCCTGAACTTTTTCATCAAAAATGTAAGCCTGTGCAATTCCTTCATACATAAAATCTTCAACGCAATTCGCCGTCGCATCGTAAGCAAACAAAAAATCGACAGTGGCGGCAATTTCAAAAGCACCTTTATAACCGTGGCGCATCGCCCCTTCAATCCATTTCGGATTTACCGCCCTGCTGCGATAAACCCGCGCAATTTCTTCTCGCAGTTGTCGCACTTTTGGATTTTCGGGAATCGAGTTATCGCCGAAATAGGTTTCAGGATTTTTCCCTTGCAAATTGCGAATTGCCGCAGTCATTCCGCCTTGGAATTGATAGTAATCGTCGGAGTCGAGAATATCGTGTTCGCGGTTGTCTTGATTTTGCAGCACAATTTGCATTTGGCCGAGGCGTTTGGTAAATGCTTCGGGCGCCGAACATCCCCATTCACTCCCGGTAAATTCAACTCTCCTAGCCTCCCCTTGTAAAGGGGGAGGACAAGAAAGAGAAGCATTGGAATTAGCCCCCCCTTGATAAGGGGGGGTATTGGTGGAATTAGCCCCCCCTTGATAAGGGGGGGTTGGGGGGGTATTGGTGGAATTAGCCCCCCCTTGGTAAGGGGGGGTTGGGGCGGTATTGACTGGTGGTGAAGCGCTAAATTCACCCCCCCTAGCCCCCCCTTGTAAAGGGGGGGGACAAGAATTGGAATTAGCCCCCCCTTGTAAAGGGGGGGTTGGGGCGGTATTGACTGGTGGTAAAGTGCTAAATTCACCCCCCCTAGCCCCCCCTTGTAAAGGGGGGGGACAAGAATTGGAATTAGCCCCCCCTTGGTAAGGGGGGGTTGGGGCGGTATTGACTGGTGGTGAAGTGCTAAATTCACCCCCCCTAGCCCCCCCTTGTAAAGGGGGGGGACAAGAATTGGAATTAGCCCCCCCTTGTAAAGGGGGGGGACAAGAAAGAGAAGAGTTGGCATTAGCCACATCTTTACCAGAAGAAGTGGAGGGGGTACTTGTATAGGCGTAACTGCTCCAATTAATGTAAGCTGTTGCTAAATCCCCGTCGTCTGTCCAGTTTTGAGCTTCAATTATGCCCTGAAGTCCCGCACCATAAGCACCCGGCTTTGAACCAAAGACTCGAAATTGCGATCGCGCTTGGGCATCTTCCCGACTCAAACCAGCCAATTCCCAATCCAAAATCTCTTGTTTAACTTGTGCTGCTAAAGGATTGTCTTCCGTAGGTTCATCTAAATCCGCGACAGCTTTGACAGCCGAGTCAAACAAATCAATTAAATTAAAAAAAGCATCGCGGAAAAAGCCAGAAATCCGCAAAGTAACATCAACGCGCGGCCGCCCCAAAACAGAAACAGGCAAGATTTCAAAATCTACAACCCGGCGCGAAGGCCCATCCCAAATTGGTTGAACTCCGATTAATGCTAGGGCTTCAGCGATGTCGTCTCCGCCTGTCCGCATTGTCGATGTTCCCCACACTGACAAACCCAAAGTTTTGGGATATTCGCCATTTTCTTGAGTGTATCTTTCGATTAAAGTTTCGGCTGCAACTCTGCCAACTCTCCAAGCAGTTTCTGTGGGAATGGCGCGGATATCTACCGAGTAAAAATTCCGGCCCGTGGGCAATACATCGGGCCTGCCGCGGGTGGGTGCGCCGGATGCACCGCTGGGGATGTGTTTCCCATCTAGTCCGCGCAACAGGTTGGTGATTTCTTGGTTTGTTTGGAGGAGTGATGGTAAAAGATAATTGGCAATCCAATCTAATTCTTGTTGGGTTGATTCTCCAATTTTAACCGCAGGTGGATGCGGATGAACGCGGATATTTTTGATTAAATCATCTACTAATTCTGCGGCTTTTGCTTCTAATTCTGCGGTTAAATCGCCTGCGGTGGTTAAGGGATCGAAATCGTAATCTAAGTCTTTGGCGAGGGCGCGAGTTAAGCCGATGCGATTTGTGCTAGGATGGCGGGCGATCGCAATTATCAAATCTCGCAACTGTCTGCCTTGGGGACATTGACCAAAAATATGCAATCCGTCGCGGATTTGGGATTCTTTGAGTTCGCAAAGATAACCGTCGGTGCGGGTGATAAACTCGGTAAATTCGGATTTATTGAGTTGGATGCCTAAGTCTTTATCTAGATTTTCCTGGTTGGTGAGGGCTACAATGCGATCGCGAATCATCGGTAATCTGGACGGATCTAAGCTTTGGGCTTCGCAATATTCGTCGATTAAGGCTTCCAATTGCTGCAAAGGCCCGTAAAGTTCGGCGCGAGTCATCGGCGGGGTGAGGTGGTCGATGATCGCGGCTTGCGATCGTCTTTTTGCCTGGGAACCCTCCCCCGGATCGTTGACAATAAACGGATAGAAATTCGGCAGCGCGCCCAATGCGACTTCGGGATAACATTTATTAGATAGTGCCACACTTTTACCGGGAAGCCATTCTAAATTCCCGTGTTTTCCCGCATGAATTATCGCATCAATTCCCAACTTTTCCCGCAGCCAATAATAGTAAGCGAGATAATTGTGAGTTGGTTCCAAATCCGGCGCGTGATAATTTAAACTAGGGTCAATTTCGTATCCCCGCGACGGTTGAATTCCCACAAATACATTGCCAAACTGAATCCCCGGAATCGGAAACAGATACGCATCCAGGTTCGTAGTAAGGACTTCAGTCCTTCTTTCCCCAGTCGCCAATCCCCATCTATTACAAATTCCATCCTGTACTTGCTGAGGCAAAGTTGCAAAATACTCTTCATATTCTGCCAAATCCAAATATTGATTAACAGGCCGCAATTCCCGTCCTTCCGGGTCATTTGTCACACCGGAAATGAGCATTTCAATTAACTCACCGCCACTGCTGGGAATGTTATCTACTCGATAACCGGCTTCCTGCAATGCTTTCAGGATTTCCACACAGCTAGCGGGCGTATCCAAGCCGACGCCGTTAGCTAAACGGGCGTTGCGGGTGGGATAATTGGCGAGAATTATGGCGATGCGTCTGTTGGCGGCGGGGGTTTGCTTCATCTTCACCCACTTCGCCGTTAAGTCTGCTACAAATGAAATGCGATCGTCCGCAGCGACATATCCTACCACATCTGTTTCTAATTCGCTGTTCCAAGTTTGTACAGCCTTAAAAGAAACAGCCCGAGTAATGATTTTGCCATCTACTTCTGGCAAAGCTACATTCATCGCCACATCGCGCGGCGAAAGTCCTTGCAATTCGCTTTCCCACTGTTCCAAACCGCCACCGCTGAAGATGGCTTGCAATACTGGAACATCTAATAATTTTAAAGTATTTTGTTCTGAGTCGGGACTGTTGAAACCGGAGATTGCAAAACTTGTCGTGTTCAGCAATAATTGAATTGGTTCTGCGTCTTTCGGTTGAAAGTATTCCAGCAATTCTAGTTGCAAATCTGGTTCTCGCAAGGAAGATACAAACACGGGAACGGGTACTAAATTTCGCTCTGATAAGGCTTGACAAAGTGCATCTATCGGTGCTAAATTTCCAGACAAATAATGAGCGCGATAAAATAAGATTCCGACTTTCGCGTGGGTTGGTACATTTAATAAATTATCTGGAAATTCTGGAGATAGTCGAGCGGTTAATAAATTGTCAGTTACAACCGAGGCAGAGCCTCTGGATGTGCGTTCCCAGGCAGAACCTAGGAACGAGTCACTTGTAGGGGCGGTGCCCCCGTGCCCGCCCTCTTTTACGCCCTCCCCGCGTCCTCCCCATTCATAAATTCCGACGCGGGAAACTGTTTGCGGTAGGGGTGGATTGTAAGCAGTTTTGAGACAAGTATCGGCGGCAAATTCTAGTGCATTAACAAAATTTTGGACTCCGCCTTCTGTGAAATAGCGCCACAGTTGATTGACTGCTGACAGCGATACATTTGAATGACTAATTAAATCTGGATCGGGACTGTCATCACCGGGCATTACAATCAGTTTGGCTTGGGTTTTTTCTACAGTTTCCCGCAGAATTTCCAAGCCGTAAGACCAATAGGAACGCCCTCCCAACAGCCTGATAATTATTACTTCGGCGCGTTCTAAAATTTCTTCTGCATAGGTGTCAATCGTTAATTGTTGTTGCAATTGCAGCAGATTCACCGCCCGGAGTTTCGGAAATCCTGCTGGTAGTTTTGATGCGGCGGCTGCGAGGGTTTGAATATCTGTATCCGCGGCGCTAATAAATACTATTGGTGCGGGGGTTTGTTGGATGAATATTACTCCTTCGGCTTGGGGGTTCCAGCCTCCTGGTGTTGCTGCTATTTTGTGCATTAGTTTTTCCTCTATAAAAACTACAATCAAACTTATATAACGGGTACAATTAGACGTAGGGTGTGTCGCTTGCAGAAAATCCTTAAAAAATACAGACAATCTCATCGCGACGCACCTGACAAAATAGTCTATCAAACAAACCCAACACTTCTTTTATAGCAAAAATTTTGATGAATTATATTAGACTCGCTTTTAAATAACCGAGGTGCGTCGCTTTCAGATGGTCGATACTTAGTTAGGTATTTATCGCCGGCGACGCACCCTACAGCTAGATTTTTTAAATGCACCAGGGAAAGTCATAAGGTGATAAAGAAAACTCCCAGAATCATGATAGCAGATCCTAACAATCTTTGTTGAATATCTTTTTCCTTGAAAATGAAATGGCCGAACAATACACCCATTAACACGCTAGTACGTTTGATAGCTATTACTTGCACTACCAAAGTTAATGTCAAAGCTTGCATTTGACAAAGCACTCCAATAGCGTTGAAAAATCCCATAGCCGCTAACATCGGTAATTGTTTCAGGATTTTGCGGCTGGGATTTGGGGTTTTGTGCAGCAAAACTGGGAGTAGCAATACACTCATTGTACCGAATAAAGAGAACAACCAAAAAATAGGGGATGAGTTTTGCACGCCTATTTTGTCAAAATTTGAGGTGATACTCCACAGAAAGGCGACGATTAACATGAATTTCGGCCCCGGTTCTTTCAGCAGTGCTTTGAATGGGGCTAGATATCCTTGCGATTTTTCTTTGATGTTTAATAAATAAGAACCTGCGACGATTAGCAAAATTCCAATACAATCAAAAAAGTTGGGATATTCGCCGACAATTAACGGTGAAGTTAGCAACATGAATAACGGTGTCAAAGCTACCAGCGGTACTGTGAGAGATAAATCCGATACTTTGATGGCTTTGATGTAGAGAACGGCCGTGACAGCGTTGATGCTACCTCCGATTAATAAGGCAATCCAAAATTGAGTGTTTAATGCCGGAATTCCGGTATAAATTACCCAGGGAGTTAAAAAGAGCACCGAAAAGAATGACAGCGACCAAGCAACGACATATTCGTCGCTTTTTTTGAGATTTTGCTTGCTAAAAACGTCTTTAACTGCTTCAAAAAAAGCGGTCAAGATTCCTAAAATTAACCAAATCAACCTAGGTATGCCCTCTTAACTCGATCGTCCTTTAGCAAATCTGATGCAATGCCTGTCAGAGTAATGTTACCAGCTTCTAGTACATAACCTCGATCGGCAATTTGCAATGCTAAACTGGCGTTTTGTTCGACCAACAGGATTGTAACGCCTGTGGAGCGCAAATGTTGGATAATTGCAAAGATTTCTTTGACTATGGCGGGCGCTAAACCCAAACTGGGTTCGTCTAATAATAGCAGTTTGGGGCGCGACATCAGGGCGCGGGCGATCGCCAGCATTTGCTGTTCCCCACCGCTGAGGGTTCCTGCTAGCTGGCTGCGGCGTTCTGCTAGCCTGGGAAATAGTTTAAATTGGTAGTCTAAATCTGCTTTGATTTCGGCAGAGTTCGATCGTACATAGGCCCCTAATTCTAAGTTTGTCAACACCGTTTGCTGCGCCAAAACCCGCCTCCCTTCTGGGCTGTGGGCAATTCCGAGTTTGACAACTTCGTGGGCTTGGCGACGGGTAATATCGCGCCCGTTATAAATAATTTGTCCTTGGCGCAAATTAACTATTTTGGAAATAGCCCGAAGTGTCGTACTTTTGCCGGCACCATTCGCACCGATGAGGCTGACAACTTCGCCTGCATTAATCGTGAGATTGATATTTTGCAGGGCTTGAATTCCGCCGTAGTTTACACACAGATTCTTGAGTTCTAAGAGAATATTTTGGGTGGTTTTTGGGGGGATATCGTGCATTTTATGTGACTTTGAGTTTGAGATTTGTCGTTGGGGGGGCGGGTTTACGAGATTGTCGATTTTAGGCGATTATTATTGGTGAACCCGCCCCTACAGATTGGGATTTTCTGTTGGGCGGGGGCGGGTTTATGGGATTATCGATTTTAGGCAATTATTGTTTGTGAACCCGCCCCTACAGAATGCGTAAAAATGATGCAATATGTGAGTTTTTAATATTACTCTTAGTCCGCGGAGGCGGACATTGTTTGTATAGCCGCGATTTCCAATCGCCGCGATTTCCAATCGCCGGGTTCCAATCGCCAGGTTTTATTAGTTATTTTTCGTCTCCCAAATAAGCCTCAATTACCGCCGGATTATTCCTCACAATTGCAGGTTCACCCAAGGCAATAAGCTGACCAAAATGCAATACAGCAATGCGATCGCACAATCCCATAACCAGCGGTACGTGATGCTCGATCAATATTACAGTTAAATTGAACTTTTGGCGCACTTCTCGGATAAATTCGCTTAATTTATGCTTTTCATTGGGATTCATCCCCGCTGCTGGTTCATCTAACAGCAAGATTTGCGGTTCCAGGGCTAAGGCGCGGGCAATTTCCAAACGCCTCTGGTCGCCGTAGGGCAGGTTTTTGGCTTGTTCGCCCGCGCGATCGCCCAAACCGACCAAATCCAACAATTCCAACGCTTTTCGCTGGGTTTCGCGCTCCATAGCGTTAGATTCTGGTAAGCCGAAAATCCCCGATAGTAGCGATAATACCGGATTTTGCGATCGACTGTGGATGTGTCGGGCGATCGCGACATTTTCACTAACCGAAAGTTCCCCAAACAACCGGATATTTTGAAATGTTCTGGCAATACCTTTATTCGCAATTTGATGAGGTTTCAATTGGGAAATATTTTCATCTTGATAAATCAGATTGCCACTAGAAGCAGGTATCAATCCAGTCATTACATTAAATAGGGTAGTCTTGCCTGCGCCGTTAGGGCCGATCAGTCCAAATATCTCGTGTTTTTCAACTGTAAAAGATACGTCGTTGACGGCAATTAAACCGCCAAAGCGACGAGTCAATCCTTGGGCTGCTAAAACCGGATTGGTTTTTGAGAGGGTAAGGGGTTCGGAACTCATCAAATATGATAAAATAGTGATTATCTAATTATGCCTTAGACTTACAATACTTCGGACATTTTTTCTATGACTGAATGACTTATCCTCTACGACTTTGAGCCACTGTGGATAATTAAATCAAAGTCATGTCCACCCCTGACTTGCATTTAATTCGACTTTATCGCGATCCTTAGCCTGTAAAGCTTGTAGTATCGTTCCAAAAACTGTCCGGAGTATTGTTAGACTTAAGTATAATAGACTAATGCGAGAAATTCAATGCAATACCTGCGGTAACAACCGCTATGAAGAACGTAGAGTCAATTACCTTTACAGCCATCAAGGTAAATACTTGCTAGTTCCTAACACGCCTGTTGAGATTTGTCTGGATTGTGGCATGATTTATTATGATGCAGCGGTTCTTAAAGAAATTGAGCACCGTTTCTTTGCTATTCACCAGCAGAATGAAATGCCGGATTCATATATTCAAATCCCCAGCAAGAGTTACACGTAAATAATTGTTTTTGAAGCAGGGAACCGGAATGTTCTTCAAGTCTCCCTTTTTAAGCAGGATTTAGGGCGATCGATTTCACCACAGACAAGTACAAATTTAGATCGCCCGAACTCTGGAAACCAATTTGATGAGAATGTAGATACAATGATTCAAATGGCTGAGACGGCTCATCAAATACAAGGATTCTGGCCCATGACGAAGCACTACCGACAAAGATTAGTTGCCGTAATTGCCCTCTCGTTTCTATCTTTCACATCGCCTTTGCTGTTGACTCGGAATGCTGCGGCTGAAAAAATAAGCGCATCGAAGGTTAGTCCCAAAGAGATTGCCTCCCTCATTGAGAAGTTAAAAACTAATGATGAAAGGGAACTTGATGGAGCTATTGAGAAGTTAGCAAAAATAGGTAAACCAGCTATCCCCGCTTTGATTGAAGCTTTGCGGGATAAAAATTTGCTAGTCCGCCGGAGTGCTGCTCAAATTCTAGTAAGAATTGGTTCTCCTGCTATTCCTGCCCTTGTTAAAGCATTAAAAAACTCTGATGTGCGGGTACGTGCTGCCTATACCTTGGGGAACATCGGTGCAGAAACTAAAACTGCTGTACCGCAGCTCATTGTGCTGCTCAAAAACTCGGATGTAGACGTGCGTATCAGTGCGGCCTATGCCTTGAGGAACATTGGTGCAGAAGCTAAAGCTGCCTTGCCACAGCTAGTTCCCCTACTTAAAGACTCAAATGCAAATGTGCGTAGAAGTGCAGCCTCTGCTTTGGGGAGTATCGGTGCAAAAGCCAAAACCGCCTTGCCACAGCTAGTTCCCCTGCTTAAAGACTCAAATGCAAATGTGCGTGGCAGTGTAGCCTCTGCTTTGGGGAGTATCGGTTTTGAAGCTAAGACTGCTGTGCCACAGCTAGTTCCCCTGCTTAAAGACTCCGATGGAAATGTGCGTATCAGTGCAGCCTTTGCTTTGGGGAGTATCGGTGCAGAAGCTAAAAATGCTGTGCCACACCTAGTTTCCTTGATTAAAGACTCCGAGGCAAATGTGCGTGACAGTGCAGCTTTTGCTTTAGACAGAATAGGTGCAGAAGCTAAAGCTGCTGTACCGCAGCTAGTTCCCCTGCTTAAAGACTCCGATGCAAATGTGCGTATCAGTGCCGCCGATGTTTTGGGGAGAATCGGTGCAGAAGCTCAAACTGCTGTGCCACAGCTAGTTCCCCTGCTTAAAGACTCCGATGCAAATGTGCGTAGCAGTGCAGCCTCTGCTTTGGGAAGTATCGGTGCAGAAGCTAAAAATGCTGTGCCGCAGCTAGTTCCCCTGCTTAAAGACTCCGATGCAAATGTGCGTATCAGTGCAGCCTCTGCTTTGGGGAGTATCGGTTTTGAAGCTAAGACTGCTGTACCGCAGCTAATTCCCCTGCTTAAAAACTCCGATGCAAATGTGCGTATCAGTGCCGCCGATGCCTTGGTGAGTATTGCTCTTAGCCTTCAAGAAAAGGCAAAGACGCTAACTTCACCGGATTTAAATCAGGCTGTATCAAACTTAGAATCAGCCTTGAAAATTTTGGCAGAACCTAAAGCTGATTTCTCACAATCAACGATCGCAAATCTCCGTGTATACATCAATGTTCTCAAAGCCGAACAAAACGATCGCCTATTCGTAAAATCAATTATCCAAAATCCCTACATCTGGGGAACCGGAATATACTTATTTTTACTCTTCGGAACCTTTGCCATCCGTCCACTGTGGCTGCTAAAAATCTATGAAACCTTAAAACCGATCGGCTTCAAAATACCAGTTCTCGGCACAGACGTATCCCTCGGCAACTTGATATTTTTCAAATATCATCCCAGAGTCCTCGATGCTTGGGTGACAGCACACATCCAAGCCACGCGAAACGAATTTCAGAAGCGGGAAACAGTGCGCGATCGCAAAATTTTCGTCCCCATTCCCGTCATCCTCGACAACAACACAATTGCAACTTTGAAAGGCAAAGATTTGCAGCCCACATTTGCTCAAAAGCGCGGCTGTTTGTTGATTTGGGAAGAAGGGGGAGCCGGAAAAACCAGTTTAGCTTGTCAGATTGGCAAATGGGCGATGTCGGATAATCCTGAAGAACGTATTTGCAGTCATCGAATGCTGCCAGTTCTGATCGAAGAAGAACTCAACATAAAAGTAACAGAAGGCAAACAGCCATTCATCGAAGCAATTCGCGGTCAATTGCAAGATTTAACCGACACTGCCGAGCCGATTTCTGAAGAATTATTACAACAATTGCTCAAACAGCGGCGCATTCTAGTTATCGTCGATCATTTCTCAGAAATGAGCGAACAAACACGAACAGCAATTAAACCGGGAATGCCAGATTTTTCTGTTAATGCTTTGCTGGTAACTTCGCGGCTGCAAGAAGATTTAGATAAAGTTACCAAGACCACAATCAAACCCCTCCGCATTGCCGGAAATCGATTGTCATCGTTCATGGAAAGCTATCTCAGCCAACGGCAAAAGCGCGACTTATTCAGCAGCGATACTGAATTTTTCGATGCCTGTATCCAACTATCAACAATCGCAGGCGACAGAAACATCACCGTTTTGCTAGCCAAACTCTATGCCGACCAACTGATTGCCAAGAAAGAAGGCACAACTGACGGCAATTTACCAGATAACATTGCCGAGTTAATGCTGCACTATTTAAACCAAGTCAACCACAGCGTAACAGAGGATAAGATCAGCGATTCCACCGTCCAAAAAGATGCTAAAATCATCGCCTGGGAATGCCTGAAGTCAACCTATCGCCCCGCAGCAGCAAACCCTAAAAATGCGATAATTGCTCTGGGTGCAGAGAATCCAGAATCGCGAATCAAGTATTTAGAAGAGAAACTCAGAATCATCCAAACAAAAGGTGTCGCCCACGACCAAATTCACTTTGCTTTAGATCCGGTAGCCGAGTATTTAGCCGCGTTGCATTTGCTAGATATTAACGGCACTGATGAGAGTAAATGGCAAGATTTTTTGAATATAGCAGACTCCCAAAATTCACCAGAAGGAATCAAAGGCTTTATGCTAGCAGTAAAAGATTGCTATCTCGATGAAATTAGCGGTGCAAAAGATACTGATTTTCTGCCACAACAAATCACATCGCGCTATAATGTAACAATTACCGCAGTGCCTGTATCTCCTTAATATCACATCCGTTATCAATTTAATGGGTCGTTGCAGATATCTCGATCCCCCTAAATCCCCCTTAGGTCGGGGGACTTTGACCAGAATCTTGTCCTTAAGAAGGGGGACTTTGAGCAGAATCTTGTCCCCCCCTTATTAAGGGGGGTTAGGCAGGGTGGATTAATTGTCAGGGGGGAATGTATGATAGAACAGGTAATCAAGTCTGCCCTGTCCGGGTAGACTATCCCTTCTGAAATGAATT
>NZ_JAHREU010000027.1:59905-84666 GCF_020883145.1 Microcoleus sp. CAWBG27 | reverse complement strand
AGCAATCAAATTACCGATATCACTGGGCTATCGGCACTCACCAACCTGACCGAACTGAATCTCTGCAACAATCAAATTACCGATACCACTGGGCTATCGGCACTCACCAACCTGACCGAACTGAATCTCTGCAACAATCAAATTACCGATATCACTGGGCTATCGGCACTCACCAACCTGAACACACTGCATCTCTGCAGCAATCAAATTACCGATACCACTGGGCTATCGGCACTCACCAACCTGACACAACTTTATTTCAGGCACAATCAAATTACCGATATCTCTCCACTGTCGGCACTCACCAACCTGAACACACTGTATCTCGAAAGCAATCAAATTATCGGTATCACTGGGCTATCGGCACTCACCAATCTGACATACGTGGAGCTCAGCAATAATCAAATTATTGATATAACTCCGCTGTTGGGACTCACCAATCTGAACGTACTGTCTCTCTACAACAATCCAATTACTGACTTAAATCTGTCGATCGAACTTACACAAAAGTACCTGACCCTCTCCACGGCGCCAATTGATTCTGAAAAAACTACAGAACTCGTGAGAAAAATCTACACAACCATTGGTCGCGAAGCACCTCGAATTATTGTTTGCAGCAGTCCGCAGATAGCTTATTTAAATTTTATCGAACCACTCAAAATTGACTGTATATCGCAAATCGCGACTGGTAATTTAGGATGGGGAAAGTCGTTGTTACCCACCTTCCGCACTCTAGGCTGTCACAATCGGTTCGATCGGAAGTTTGAGCAGAAATTAAGTGATTTTTTATACAAAGTACAAAGAAATCTTTTTGACGATCGGCAGTCTAAGATACTCAAATGCCTAAAATTCGTAGTGTGGCTGTTGGGGGGTGCGGAAGATGGGTTGTTAAAGGAGTTATTTCAATCGGTGGATGTAGGATTGAGTCGGGTGTTGTGGAAGGTTCTATGCGATGAAATAAGACTAGAACCGAATGCCGATCGCATTCTCGTGTCAGAATTTGAGGAATTATTAGAAGATTACCCAGAATCGCTGGAATATGAGTTCCGCTCGGATTCTAACTATCTAAAGCCACTAACCTCTAGGGATATGGTGAAAGAAATCCATTTGACTGAATTTTTGATCGCGAAATTTGGCATGACTCTCGATCTCAGATCGCAAGAACTATTTCGCTGCAAGCAACAGTTGTTCGAGGAATGCGGGTGGATCTTCCCGTTTGAGAAAATTTGCCTAATTTGCGATCGCCCTTTGCACATCCGCTTTGACAGGGAAAATCGGCTGCACGCTGAAGGAGAAAGTGCGATCGCCTTTGCGGACGGCTACAGTTTATACTTTCACCACGGCGTTAAATTGCCGGAACAATACGGAAAAGTACACCCCGATTTGTGGCAAGCAGAATGGCTGTTATCCGAAGAAAATGCCGAACTGCGTCGATTGTTAATCCAGAGAATTGGATACGATCGCATTTGCCAACAACTCCAAGCAGTAGAATTAGATTCTTGGCAAGAATACACGCTCTTAAAAATCGATAATGCCGATGTCGAGCCGATTTACCTTTTAAAAATGACTTGTCCGAGTACGGGACACATTCACGCGTTGCGAGTGCCTCCCGCTCTAGAATCAGCTAAAGATGCAATTAGTTGGGTAAATTGGGATATCGAGCCAGAGCAATTTAGCGTCCAAACTTAAAGATTTTAGATCGTCTTAATCCATAAAACACTAATCAACATTGACGCTGTGCCAGTTAAAATGGTGGAATGCACAAACGATCAATTTAGGAAAAACTGTTAATAAGATAAGAAAGAAGCCCGCCTTCAGTCAAAGGTGGGCTAAATTCATGCCAGCTTACCGACAGCTAGGCAATTGGGTCTCTTAGCGGATTGACGTAAAAGTTGAGAAAAAGATCCTAATCTTCCGGAAAAACTTATCCCCAACTATTAAGCCTCAGTTTACCCAAGCAGATCGGGAAAATTTCGCACGCAGCGATGTTTCCCTGCAATTGGGGAAATGCTGGGGCTTTGTTTTGCCAGCAATCCCCAATCTCAAAGGGTTTAAGCGTCGTGATCGTGAGCAAAACGGCGGAAGAGGAAGTCTAGGGCGTAGTTCCGCAAGTTGTAATATTCGGGATCTTCCATCATTTGTACCCGATCGCGCGGACGTGGGAAAGGAATCTCCAAAACCTCGCCAATCGTTGCTGACGGGCCGTTGGTCATCATCACCAGTCGATCGGCTAAAAACAGCGCTTCGTCAATGTCGTGAGTAATCATCAACACTGTACAGCGGTGATCGTTCCAGATTTTCAGCAACTCTTCCTGCAATTCTTCCTTGGTAATTGCGTCGAGAGCACCAAAGGGTTCGTCTAAAATCAGCACCTTGGGACGAATTGCTAAGGCGCGGGCGATGGAAACCCGCTGTTTCATACCACCGGAAATTTGCGGAGGTCTTTTCTCAGCAGCTTCTGTCAGTCCCACCATTGCCAAATGATCTTTGACGATCGCATTTTTTTCGGCTTTCGACTTCTCTGGAAATACAGCATTAACGGCAATGTAAACATTTTCAAACACAGTCCGCCAAGGCAATAAAGCGTAACCTTGAAACACTACCATGCGATCGGGGCCTGGCTTTTCGATCCGCTGCCCGTTAATTGACACGGTGCCTTCGCTGGGATGGCTAAAACCCGACACCATATTTAACAGTGTTGACTTACCGCAGCCGGAGTGTCCGATCAGAGTAATAAACTCTCCCTCAGCTACGGTCAAGTTAACGTTTTCTAATGCTCTGTAACCGTTTGGATATACTTTATAAACATTGTCCATCACCAAAAACGGCTGGCGGCGATCGTTTGGTTGCTGGAGCTGGGTTTTGGTGTTCGTCTGGTTCGTAGTGCTTTTGAGCATGATTTTGGAAGTTGTGAGTGGGTGATTGGCGAGCGCAAATAATCGAATCTTGAATCGTGAGTTGCGAGTTGAGACTAATAAAACCGTTCAGTTTTTCTAGTTTGTATCGAAGTCTAGATCCCCCTAAATCCCCCTTAGGTCGGGGGACTTTGAAGCCTCTTATTTCTCCATTTTCAGGAAGACTTCGAGCACTCTTGTCCCCCATTTTTAAAGGAAGTAGGGGTTGACTTTGACCCCTCTTGTCCCCCCCTTATTAAGGGGGGTTAGGGGGGATCTCCGAGTTTAAAAACACGCCCTAGAAGGAATCGAGTTGCTCATAGTCAGACAGATCCTAAGCAGCTCTGCGGCCCGAATCCAGAATCACTTCAGCCATCGTGTAATCGCGTTTAATCGCTAGATTGTTGAGATAGCCGATCGGATCTTCAGCATTAAACACCGAGCCATCAAACAAGCGGAGAGAACCCCGAGTGTAAGTAATATCAGACATTCCCAGCTCGCGCGCCGCTGTACTGAAGGGGCCGACTCGCACCACCCGTTCCAGAATTTCTACCCAGTTGCGGGGGAAGACTGTATCGCCCCAACGCGCCATCTGTACCATGTGCCACAACTGTTCGGTACGGCTTGGGCGGTTCACCCCGTCGCCGGCAAACAAGTGGTGAGCGTATTCCCGCATTGGAGTCTCCAAATCGCAAGCACTAGATTTGGGATCGCCAATTTGGATGTAACTCTTGTCAGTGGCGACGTACTCCCGTCCCGCCACAATTTCGGAAACTTCTTGAGCGTGGGCCGGATCGCTGCAATAGTGACAAGCTTCTAGCAAAGCTTTCACCAGAGCAATGTGAGTGTTGGGGTAAGCATTTGCCCAGTCTTCCCGAACTCCCAGAATTTTTGCCGGGTGTCCAGGCCACAGTTCCAAATCCGTAGCCACGGTAAAGCCGACTCCTTCCATCGCCGCGCGCAAGTTCCAAGGTTCGCCGACGCAGAAACCGTCAATCGTTCCGCCTTGCAAGTCCACGATCATCTGGGCTGGAGGGATGTTTTTGAGCGAAACATCAAGATCCGGGTCAATGCCGCCGGAAGCCAGCCAGTAGCGCAGCAGCAGGTTGTGCATCGATGAAGGGTGAACGATGCCCATGCGGTGGGTTTGGGCGGGCGTTCTGTGCAGCATTTCTTTGAAATCTGCCAGAGTGTAAATCCCTTGGTCGTAGAAACGGCGGGCCAGGGTAATTCCGTTGCCGTTGCGGCTCATGGTGAGGGCTGTAACGGTTGGTACGGGCTTCTCTTGGTGGCCTCCCAAGCTCAACCACGCTGCCATCCCAGAGGGCATTTGGGCTGCGTCTAGGTATCCGGCGGCGATGCCATCTACGATACCGCGCCAGCTTGTTTCGCGCACGAGATGCACTTCATCGAGGCCGTGTTTGGCGAATAAGCCTTTTTCTTTGGCGACGGCTAGGGGAGCGCAGGCTGCGAGGGGGATAAAGCCGAGTTCGAGGTTGACTTTTTCTAGGCCGTGGCGGGCGATCGCCGGTACTTTCCGCGCGCGCAGTTTTTTCACCCGTTTCTGCTGGTTGAGGAAGTAAATCATTTCGCTCCGCAGTGCGTAGTAACTGGGGTGCGAGACTACTTCCATGCGTACCCGGGGGCGGGGGATGTCTACTTCGAGGATGCCGCCAATTTTCGATTCTGGGCCGTTGGTGAGCATGACGATGCGATCGCTCAGCAGCACCGCTTCATCTACGTCGTGCGTTACCATCAGGGCGCTGATTTCATACTCTTGGCAAATTTCCATCAACTTTTCTTGCAAGTTGCCGCGAGTCAAAGCGTCTAGGGCGCCGAAGGGTTCGTCTAAGAGTAACAGTTTGGGACGCAGGGCTAGGGCACGGGCGATCGCCACGCGCTGTTTTTGTCCGCCGGAGAGGAGTGCGGGTTGCTTCTCGGCGTGGGGCCCCAAGCCCACCATCTCAATGTGTTTTTGGATGATTTCGAGGCGCTCGGCTTTAGCTAACCCGCTCATTACTGAGTCTACGGCGAGGGTAATATTTTCTCTGACAGTCCGCCAAGGTAGCAGGGAATAGTTTTGAAACACCACCATGCGATCGGGGCCCGGCTGAGTGATTCTTTGTCCGTCGATCGTCACCAATCCTTCTGTGGGCAGATCCAAACCTGCCACCATATTTAGTAGCGTAGATTTACCGCAGCCTGAGTGTCCGACTAAGGAGATAAATTCTCCTTTTTTAATTTCTAAGTCGATGCCTTTGAGGGCTACGTAGGTGCCGCCGTCTGTTAAATTAAATGTTTTTCCAACTTGTTCTACCGCAATCAAAACTGACATGGTTTTCTTGCCTTTTTTGTAGGTTTGTTATTTCGATAGATAATGTCGCTTTTAGTCGAGTCTAGATCCCCCTAAATCCCCCTTAAGAAGGGGGACTTTGACTACACTCTTGCCCCCTCTTAAGAAGGGGGACTTTGACTACACTCTTGTTCCCCCCTTCTTAAGGGGGGTTAGGGGGGATCTCGCAGTTGGCTACAAACAAGAGAGACGATCGGTTTGACACTAAGTTGTCACGAATGGGCAGATCCTGAAAACGACTTAAATGTCAACTGTCAACTGTCAACTGTCAACTGTCAACTTAGTTATTTGCCTTGAGAGGGAGCAATTTTTTGCTGCAACCATGCCATCAGGCGATCGAGCATCAAACCAACAGCCCCAATGTAGAACACCGCTAATAGAATTTCACTGATGTAGTTTTGTTGGTAAGCATTCCAAATAAAGAAGCCAATACCTGTAATCCCCGACATCACGATTTCTGCTGCAATAATCGCCAGCCAAGCCAAACCGATCGCAATTCTCAATCCGGTGAAGATATAAGGAAGCGCCGACGGAAACAAGATATTGATGTAGTATTCCTTCCGAGAAAGTTGCAATACTTTGGCTACGTTGTTGTAATCGTCAGGAATTTGGCGGACACCTTCAGCCGTGTTGATTAAAATCGGCCAAACAGAGGTAATGAAAATCACGAACAAAGCAGCAGGTTCGTTTTGTTGCAGTGCAGCCAAGGCAATGGGTACCCAAGCCAAAGGTGCTACCATCCGCAAAAACTGGAAAATCGGGTCTAAAGCCTTGTTCAGGAAGGGATTAGTACCTACCACAACTCCCATGCTAATGCCCACAGCGGCCGCAAGAGTGTAGCCTTTTGCTACCCGTTCCAAACTAGCCATAGTCTGCCAAAATAAGCCGACTCCGTAGGTTTTGGAGTTCATGAAAGGATACATCAACAAAATCCGCGTCCGTTCGTCAGTCCAAACGCTAGTTGGGGGTGGCAACTTGATGATTCCTGTACCCGACAGGAACTGCCAAATTAGCAGAAACCCCAACAGTCCTAAAATTGGCGGCAATATATTTGACGAATTTTTTTTCCAAAACTCGCCAAAAACTCCTTGGATATCGCTGCCTTTCCGACTTGTACTTACAGCCATTCTGCTAATCTCCTCTATTTCTGCGGTGTTTTTTCAGAACTAATTTTTCGAGACTGAATTATGGGAAGCTAGAACCCCATCACGCTATTAACTGTCAACTATTACAAAATCTCGCTGTCAACTGTCAACTGTCAACTGTCAACTGTTTAACCCATCACGCTTTTTTAATTGCCAGACTCTTGATGTAATCTTCGGGCTTGTCCGGGTTGAATTCTTTGCCGTCAAAGAACTTCTCAACGCCACGAGACGTATTTTTAGGAATATCAGCATCAGCAACTCCGGCTAATTTAGCGGCTGCTTTCCACAAATCTTCGCGGTTGACTTTGCCGATGATTGCCTTAGAATCTGCCAAGGTTTTTGTTGGCAAGAAACCCCAGCGGACGCTTTCAGTTAAGAACCACAAATCATGGCTCTTGTAGGGATAGGAAACGTTGCCGACTCCATCATTCCAGTACAGCGTACTCATTTTGAAGTCGTTGATTTCGGGCTTGCCGTCGCCCATGATATACTTGCCTTCATAAGGAGGAAGCAACACTCCAGGAGCTACGTCAAAGAAGTTTTTACCAGAAACAATCGACACCAATTCCGCACGATTTTCTGGTTTGTCGCACCACTGCTGCGCTTCAATTATTCCTGCTAACAGCGCTTCGGTAGCTTTGGGGTGTTTGTCTACCCAGTCGCCGCGAATTGCGAGGTATTCTTCTGGATGTCCTTTCCACATTTCGGCAGTTAAAGCGGACAAGAAGCCAATTTTTTCTTTGACAATCCGTAGGGGCCACGGGTCACCTGTACTGAAACCGTCCATGCTGCCGGTTTTCATGTTGGCCACGGTTTGGGCGGCTGGTACTGTTAGCAACTCGACATCTACGTCGGGATTGATGCCGTTAGCTGCTAGCCAATAGCGAATCCACAAATCTTGGTTGGCTTTGGGAAAGGTGTAGGCTGCTTTGAAGGGCGTACCTGCTTTCTTGAGTCCGAGGATGTAGTCTTGGGCGGATTTTTCTAGTTTGAGTCCGATCCCTTTACCTTCATGTTTGGCAGCGATCGCAATTCCATTTCCCTGAGTGTTTAGCTGTAACAGCACGTACATCGGGATGCCGGCTTTCTCCTTGGTGATCAGGCCTTTGCTAATCAAGTAGGGCATGGGCATTTGCCACTGGCCGCCGTCAATGCCGCCACCTGCTGAGCCGATTTCTACGTTGTCTCGGGCAGAACCCCAGTTGGCCTGTTTGGCCACTTTGACATCTACCATGCCGTATTTGGCAAAGAAGCCTTTTTCTTGGGCAATAATTAATGGTGCTGATTCGACGATCGGGATATATCCCAATGTAATCTTCGTGCTTTCGATGCCTTCTACTCTTTTCTCGTTTGCCACCGCAACTGCTGATGTGGCAACAGGGGCTCCTCCAGCCCCACCAGCACCACCGTCAGCAGTTCCACCGGGCTCGGGCGGATTTCCCAAACAGCCTTTGAGCAATACTGAGCTGACGGCAGATGCACCTGCTGTAACTATAAATTTGCGCCGCGAAAAATTTTCAGAAAATTTGGTCATAGCCTAGCCTCGCTCCAATACATAATCTTCTGTAACGACATCACTGAAGTTTATCAAAGCACTTTTTGCTGTTCGCTAAATTTGGCTTAGGGAACTGTTTTAAGCGCGGGTTGGCAGTAAGGATGAAAAAACTTATTGTTACCATAAGCTTTTATGATATCCCTGCTGATTTGACTCTTTTGATTAACTCAATATTGCGATCGGCCAAGTTGTGTTAACTCGCCAAAAGCGAGTTCTACATTTAATTGGCTTGTTTATTCAGTTTACCGTACTCTTGTTGTGATTATAAAACAAATATTAAATTTAAATTATAAGTAAATGTTTTAGGCGGTTGTTCTCAATAAGTAGCTGTTTTTTGCAGGTCGGGTTTGAATTCGGGAAGTGTTCATATAAAAGTCTCTTGTTTATAAGGGTTTTAGCGTAAGGCCCTCTGGGGGGGATGCCACCTCATTGTCAATAAGCCGGAAATTAGGCTGCCGCCAGTCATTAATATTGCTTAATAAATCTCTAATTTTTGGCAAAACCGAAAAGAAGTATTCTGCGATACAGAATTATCGTACAATAATGTTGTATGGAAAATTTATCATCAAAAACAGTCGATCGCCCTTAGGGATGGAAATGGCGATCGGGAATTCAATCCCTAAGGGCGATCGTCAAAACCTGTACAAAGCGACCCAACAGCAGTAGTAGTCGAGTCTGGTTTGTCGCCACCAACAACCCAGGCGGGCCCTCTTGGCACAGCCCCTTGAATCCACATTACCGACAGCGTTGCAGATACATCCTCGCAACCATATCTCCAGGATTAGCTTGCAAACATTTCTCAAACAGTTGAAAGGCAGTCTCTTTATCCGAGGAATGATAGAAAACGATCGCCTGTTCAAAAGTGCTTTTCATGGCTAACTTCCCCTCTCGCAATTCGGGTACATCGGCATCGAAAACCTCATACACAGCTACCTGTTCGGACTTCCCCTTGACTCGAACGCGATCGATCAAACGAATGTGATATTTTCCCGGATTTTTCAATACCATAAATGTGCGATTGCTAATCAACAAAGGCACACCGTACTGTTTGGTTAATCCCTCCAAACGAGATGCTAAATTCACCGCATCCCCGATCGCAGTACCATCCATCCGAGATGCACCACCCACCGTTCCTAGTATTAATGTCCCAGTATTAATACCAATCCCAATTTTAATTGGCGGACGTTCCGGTCTCGTGCGCGTGATATTATAGTCAGCTAGTCTTTGTAGCATCGAAATTCCACCCCTAACTGCCCCATCTGCATCTCCACTAAATAAAGCCATAATTGCATCACCAATATATTTATCAATAAACCCATGATTTTCAATAATTGCTGGTTCCATCCGAGAGAGATAACCATTAATAAACTTAAAATTATCATCCGGCGTCATCCTTTCTGATAGACTTGTAAAATCTCGAATATCAGAAAACAACACCGAAATTTCTTGCTGAATATGTTCGCCTAATTGAATATCAAGAAAACTCTTTTTTTCCAATAACTGAAGGAACTGACGGGGTACAAACCGTAAAAAAGATTCATTGAGTGCTTGCAAATAACTTTCTTTTTCTTGAAGTTCGGCAATTAGTTTAGCTTGCTGGCGAGTCAGCGCTTCTAACTCTTGATTCATTTCTAGAAGTTTAGCATTTTTTTCTGCCAGTTTCTTATCTTGAATGTAACTGTGAACAGCTTCTGCTACCGTTAGTCTTAAATCTTCATTATGCCAAGGTTTACCGATGTATCGATAGAGTTTAGCGTATTTGACCGCATTAGTAACCGCTTCAATAGTAGCTTGACCCGTCAGCATTACTTTCAGCGTTTTTGGGGAAAGTTCGTGAACGCGGCGCAAAAGTTCGTCTCCCTTCATATCCGGCATAATGTAATCGGAAATAATTAATGGAATTTCATCTCCATCTTCAAGTAATTCTCCAAGCAATTCTAACGCATCCTCTCCCCCTTCAGCGATCTCGACTCGATACTCTTCTCCAAATGATTTTCTCAATTCCGCTTTCAAACTCGTCAAAATGATAATTTCATCATCTACACAAATAATGACAGGTTTTTTTGCAACTTTTGTCATAGTTTTTCTAATCCATACTTGACGATATCGATCGACTGATTGGGCGACCAGGGTTTAAACAAACATTTATCTACCTTAGCTGCTGCATAAGCCCGCTCGATAGCTTTTTTATCTGCTTGTCCTGTCAATAAGATTTTGACAATTTTAGTAATTTTCTCATTAACTGAAACTAGAAATTCGTCGCCTTTCATTCCGGGCATTAGCCAATTAGAGACAACCAATAAAATGCTAATATGATGTTTATAGCCTTTCTCAAAAAGATGAGGTACGTCTGAGATCTGGTATAACCGCTTAGACTAAGAGGGCTTAAGCCCAACAACATACCTCATCTTTCTGATAACCGCTATATTTAATTCATCAATAATATTTAGTGCTTCTTCAGCATCTTGGGCAATTTCACAAGCATAGGAACTGCCTAGTGCTTTTCTCAATTGGGCTTTCAAACTTTCCAAAATTACAGTTTTATCATCAACACACAAAATAACGGGTTTAGACATGGTAGTTAATCGGTTGACGGTTGACGGTTGACGGTTGACGGTTGACAGTTGATAGTTGATAGTTGATAGCACTTGACAAAGGAAGGAAGATAATTGGAGGAATGAATAGTCTGATTTTAATTTCTCTCGATCGGGCTTGGGGCTTTAAACCAATTCTTTGCGGTAACTGTTGGCGGAGCAACCCGCGACGCAAATCAATTGCTGAACCATTGTTTAAATTGATGTTAATCGGTTTAAATATATGCTTGATTTGTTGAATTTTAAATTGTAGACTAATATAGTTCGGGGCTTTTTTGTGGTTAGAGGCGGGTTTGTTTAACTTGTTTGCGCGCTTTGGGATATTGATGAATCTGCCCCTACAGATTGTTGAAAATGATGCACGATTTCAACCAGCACGAATCGACTGGACATGATATTAGTTGCTGAATTTGTCAGACCTGATGGATCTGAATGTAGAGATACCTAATGGAGTAGAGACAAGAAAATGATTCCTGAAGCAGAAACTTCATTATCTTTACAACTGCTTTGCAGTATATCAGGATTTTTTAAATTTGGTTGATATTTATAATTTATTTTGAGTATTAATTCTTGATTCTGATCTTGACTTTGGCTTCGGTGTATGTATAGAACAATAATTGTTTTTTTATCGGAATAATTTACCGCAGAGGATGCAGAGGGAGTGAAGAGAGAGATGAATAATAGCGATGCTAATGGAATTGATATTACGCGATCGCACTTTTGATCGTAAACCATAATTGGTTTGAGGGTGAGGAATGCGAGTTAGGCGTCATGGATGCGGACTCGCATTCCTCACTACGAACCTTTGTCATGGATGCGGACTCGCATTCCTCACTACGAACGTTTGTGAGGACTTTAATTCTAATTTTTGCGGACTAAAGTCCTCACTACGAACTTTACTACGAACCTTTAGGGAATGCGGAATCGAGTTAGTTGGGCGGATCGAAACGGTTGACAGACAGCGCAACACCGATCATTGGTAGGGCGACGCCGAAGCAAATCAGCCACTGATCTAGGTTCATGGGGGCTGTCTCGAAGATGCGATTGATAAACGGAGAATTAGCAAAGATGATCTGCAAGATTACAGCTACGACAATGCCGACACCGAGGGCGGGAGCTCCGCTAACTTTTTCCTGAGAACCGCTAAATTTAGCCATTAAAGAAGGCAACAATTGGCTGAGACTCAGCAGGTAAAAAATTCTGCCCATTACTAAAGCTTGAATCGCCATTGTTCGGGCTAGCGGCAAGGTTCCCCACTCGGCTTGACGCACCCATTCAAACATTCCGAAAATTATTGTCCAATTGTACAGAGAAATAGCTAAGATGCGTTTGATCCGATTTTCTGTCAGGAAAGGTTCGTTGACTGGGCGCGGCTGCTGTTTCATCACTCCGGGAGACTTGGGCTCGAAAGCGAGCGGCACAGTCATGGTGATTGAATTGAGCATATTCAGCCAGAGGATTTGTAGCGACAAAATCGGCAATTCTCGGCCGAGTAGAGTGCTGAGCAAAATTGTCATTGATTCTCCGCCGTTGACTGGGAGAATGAAGCTGATGGATTTAAGTAGGTTTTTGTAGACCGATCGCCCTTCTTCTACGGCATACTCGATCGACGCAAAGTTATCATCGGTCAAAATCATGTCGGCGGCTTCCTTAGAAACCTCCGTACCGCTACCCATCGCGATGCCGATATCCGCTTGTTTGAGGGCGGGGGCGTCGTTAACGCCGTCTCCTGTCATGGCGACTATTTCGCCTTTTTGCTGTAAAGCTTCTACGAGGCGCAGTTTTTGTTCTGGGGCGACGCGGGCAAAAACTGAGCCGGCTTCTACGGCTTCGGCTAGGGTGCTTTTGTCCATTTCGGCGAGTTGGGCGCCGGTGTAGGCTACAAGTTCTCTATTGTGTTTGGTTTTGCGGAATCCCATGCGGCGGGCGATCGCCCTGGCGGTAGCGATGTGATCGCCGGTAATCATTTTAACTTGGATGCCGGCGGTTTGGCAGGCTTGGACGGCGGCGATCGCAGAGGCCCGCGGTGGGTCGATCATGCCTTGGAGTCCGAGGAAAACTAGCCCTGATTCTACGTCTGAGTGAGCAACGGAACTCTGTTCGTGGGGAACGATTTTTTTAGCAAAAGCTAGGACGCGCAAGCCTCGATCGGCCATTGCATCGACTTGCTGGTGGATTTGCTGGCGATCGACTTCTGTCGAATTTCCTTCAGTATCGAGACTGGAACCGCAGCGGGTGAGAATTGATTCGACGGAACCTTTGACATACAAAATTTTGTCGCTTGTCGGAGTTCGATGCAGTGTCGCCATGTATTGAAACTGAGATTCAAAGGGAATTGAATCTAGGCGCGGCATGGATTTTTCCAAGACTTGTTGGCTGAATTCTGCTTTTTTACCTGCTGCAATTAAAGCTCCTTCTGTCGGATCGCCGACGACAATCCAATCATTATCTTTGAATTCTAAGTGAGAGTCGTTGCAGATCATTCCGGCTTGCAAACATTCTTGCAAAGCTGGAGATTGAGTGACACTAATTGGCAGTTGGTTGAGTTCAATGTCGCCTTCTGGACTGTACCCTGTACCTGTAATTGAGTAGGATTTGCCACCAGAATAGATTTCTTGCACCGTCATCTGATTTTCTGTCAAAGTTCCGGTTTTGTCGGAACAAATGACTGTGGCGCCACCTAGGGTTTCTACTGCGGGGAGTTTGCGGACGATCGCGTGTTTGGCGGCCATTCGGGAAACACCGACGGCGAGGGTGACGGTGATGACGGCGGGAAGTCCTTCGGGAATGGCGCCGACGATGAGGGCGACTGCTGGTTCGACTGCTTCTTTAAAGGCTGAAACTCCGGCTGGAACTGGTTTTCCCAAGCGCACCGCGAAGGTTAAGGTTGCCATTGCGAGGACGAATAGCAGCCAGTTTTGACTGAATTGGTTAAATTTGCGGGTGAGGGGTGTGGTGAGATCGATGTGGCGATCGAGTAATTGGGAGATTTTGCCGGTTTCGGTGTTGTTGGCGATCGCAATTACGATACCGCTACCTTGGCCGAAGGTAACAAAACTGCCAGCATAGGCCATGTTATCGCGTTCTGCGAGCGGCGTTTCTTGTGGCAAAACTAGATCTCCAGACTGTCCGAGTTGTTTTTCGACAGCAACGGATTCGCCCGTAAGTCCCGATTCATCTATTTGCAAGTCGCGCACTTTAACTAAGCGCAAATCGGCGGGTACTTTGTCACCGGAAGTCAGGGTTACTAAGTCGCCCACAACGAGTTCTTTTGAGGGAATTTTTAATTTTTTGCCGCCTCGAATTACTGTAGCTTCTGTGGTGACTGCTTGGGCTAGGGCTTCGATTTTTTTCTCAGCCCCGGCTTCTTGGATGAAACTAATAGTAGCGTTGGTGGTGGTGACGCCCCAAATGACGCTGGCGTTGAGCCATTCTCCGATTAGTGCTTTGATTAAACCTGCACTCAGCAAGATAATCAGCAAAGGTTGGTTGAATTGCAGGATAAATTTTAGCCATGCTGGTTTCCCTGCTTTGACTGTTAGTTCGTTTGGCCCAAATTTTTGCTGGCGACTGGCTGCTTCTGCTGGATCGAGACCGTTTTCCAGATTGGTTTCTAATTGAGTTGCAACTTTGGATCTTTCTAAGTAGTGCCAATATTGCTCTGCTACGTCTACATCGTTGGCGGCTTTTGCTGGCATGATTTTTCCTAGATTTTTGTTGTTTGGCGAGCTTTCTTTTATCGATCTTGAATCAGCGCGCTCAATACAACTCCTCGCTCGTTGAAGCGTGAACATATTGAGCGACAAGAGGCTTGATTAATTGTTTGAAAGCGTTGTATAGCGGATCTAGCGAAAGATGAGGTACGTTGTTGGGCTTGGGCCCTCTTAGTTGAACTGGTTATGTAAGCTGTCAGTCATACCTCACCTTTTTGAGAAAGGCTATAACTTCGATCTATCTTACAACAAATGTGTTTGTCTTTGTGAATTGGTTTGGGAAATTCTTTTCGGTGCTAAATCTTTTTTGGGAGTTTTCCGAACAGGTAAAAAAAGCTACTCAACTTCTTGACATATGGCAAGTTTTAGGTTGTATAGAGTCCCGATCTCTTTAGCATAAACGGTTTGATTTCCGTACTCTTTAACTGTCTCAGGTCAATTGTCAACTATCTACTGGTACATAGCGCTTCTCAGAAAAGTGAGGTATGCCCTATGCCCTATGCCCGGTTTGCCCTATGCCCTATCCCCTATCCCCATGAGTACCTCATCTTTTTGAGAAAGGCTATATGTCTTCCTTGTCTTGTTTATTTTGCAGTTTCCTGCTGTGAGATTTTCAGAGTGTCGGATTCGCCCACGGGCGATCGCGAGTGCGCGCGTGTTACAACCTAGGTTAAGCAACAAAATTGTGATCTCATGGAAATAGTGGTAACGCTGCTGGTGGGTTCGGTGCTGTTTGTCTGGGGAATGCACACAGGAAAGGCGTTAGTGCGATCGGGAGTGACGGCTAACGATCTGTTTAAGGGCCGAAACTCGATCGCCCTGCTGTTTTTGGGTTTTTACTTTGGCTTGCTGCTGCTGGCGTTAAATCTGCCTCAAATGCCTGTTTTGCCGATCGAGTGGCGATTCCACGGGATGCGAGTAACTTGGACTCTGCTGCGGGTGATGCTGATGGGAGTCTGCGGTATTGGGTTTACTGTAAGTTGGTTGACGGCGCGATCGCAAGTAATCGCAGTAATTTTAATTGGCTTGTTGGGATTGGGCGGATTTACCGGTGCTGAATCCTATTTTATGGCGCCAATTTATGCTGATTTAGTCGATAATTTGCGGCCCAATGGTGTATTTCGGCAAACATCTAACAGCAGTTGCGCGCCCGCAGCTTTAGCAACAGTGTTGAGACGCTGGGGAATGGATGCGACAGAATCGAGTGTAGCACGTTTAGCAGGAACCAGTCGTTTGGGAACTTCCATGCCGCAGTTAATCGTAGCAGCAAGAGCGTTGGGTGTGAACGCAATAGAATTGAGGCCGACTTGGGAGCAAATGCAGCAAATCAATCGCCCCGGAGTGCTATCAATTTCGCTGGCTACTGGGGCTATCAAACGGCCGCACGCGGTGGCTTTGCTGGCGATAAATGACAGTGTAGCTATTATTGGCGATCCGGCGTTCGGGAAGATTTTTTATTTAGACAGGGCAACTTTAGCTCGATTTTGGCTGAATAATGAATACGTGCCGATTTTTCGCGCAACTGATATTTTGTTAAGTAACAAGCAAGCTGTTGATTATTTGACTAAGTTAGGATATAATTCTGGTAATTTGCCAGCGGATATCGAGCGCTTTCAAAAAGATAAAAATTTGAAAGTCAGCGGTAAGTTAGACCGGATGACTGAGTTAATGTTGAGCGGCCCTTTCTTGGAGGGTGTGCCGAGGTTGGATGGAAATCTATTTCAAGTCAACAGACATCTCCCATAATTATTGTGGAACAGCCACGAAAACCTGTTCAAAACCAGCTTTTTAGCATAAGTTTAATAGAGACTAAACTAATAGCTGTTCCAACCGAGCATAATGTTGGATATAAAACTCTGGAGAATTGGCGATCGCACGCACAGATTCACGATTTGCTACTGTTTCCCACCATTGCTGGAGTCGATCGAGTCCAGTTGGTAATTGGAATCCTCGAAAATGCTCTAAAACCGTTAACTGCTCGAACCAGGGATAGTATGTCATATCGACTAAACTAATCTCTGCCCCTAACCAGTAGGGCCCCTCTGCTGACAATTTTTGCAGTCCCTCCTGTTCGATGAATCGCAAGTGTTCGCTAAGTTCCTTTGCTACATCCGTGTGTTGTTGCGGATCTTTGCTGTGCAACCATTTGCCAGTAGTCGCAAACAGTCGAGTATCGGCAAAATTAATCCAAATTCGAGCTTGGGCGCGCCCAATAGGCTCTTTGGGTAACAGAGGAGGTTCTGGAAAAGCTTCCTCCAAATATTCATTAATAATGGCAGATTCCCAAACCCGATGATTTCCATGCTTGAGCACTGGAACCTTGCCATAGGGAGAAATTTCTCCAAAGTTTGCGGGTTTGTTTTGCAAGTCGATTTCGATTAGCTTGAAATCTACTTTTTTTTCGAGCAATGTCAAGCGCGATCGATGGGCAAAAGGACAAAGCACAGCGCTATAAATTTCAATTTCAGTCATAAATAAACTCCTTTGACAGTTGACAGTTGACAGTTGATAGTTGACAGTTAGTAGCGAAAATTTGATCGGGTTTTTGCTATCTATTGTCCACTTTTAACTATCACGTTCAAGAGATTTTCTCGACCTTACTTAAACAGATACAGTTGATTCGGAATTAGAGCCGTTTGAGTTCTGTAGTTATCGTAGGGTGCGGATCCAAGCGAGACTTTAATGCTCTTGCTCCCCCCTTTTCAAGGGGGGCTGGGCAGGGTGGTTTTATTGTCAGGATAGGAAATTTCTAACTACGAAAAGTATTGCTCGCCAAGGTACGTAGTTTCGATCTTTGCGCTGTTAGCTAATCTTATAAAGAGCGCTGAAGCGCAACTACGTACCTAATTTTCTGACGACAATAAAACCGCCCTGCTTTTCAAGGGGGGCTGGGGGGGATCTCCGGCTTTGAAAACACCCCCTAAGCGTTGCCGAAGCGATCGCGATCGTGCGGTTCGTCAAAATCGATAATCGGCCCCTTCGGCACAATTCGATTGGGATTAATCTCGGTCATACTCGTGTAATAGCCGCGCTTAGTATCGTCTAGATTGCACGTTACTTTGAATGCAGGACGCTGATAGAGATCCTTGAGATAATTCCAGAGGTTTGGATAGTCGATAATTCGACGTAAATTGCACTTAAAGTGACCGTGATAAACCGAGTCGAATCGATACAGCGTTGCAAACATACAAATATCGGCTTCAGTGAGTCGATTTCCACATAAATAGCGCTGTTCGCTTAGAATGGTTTCCCATCGATCTAAACTCTCGAAAAGTTCAATTACTGCCTCTTCGTAGGCGGCTTGCGAAGTCGCAAAACCAGCGCGATATACACCACGATTGATGGGCATATAGATGGCATCGATCGTTTCATCCATCTTCTGTTGTAGATCGCCAGGATATAAGTCGATTTTCTGTGCAGCCAATTCTGCAAACTCTACATCAAACATCCGCACGATTTCGCGAGATTCGTTGTTGACGATGGTTTGAGTTTGCTTGTCCCACAACACCGGAACCGTAATTCGTCCTGTATATTTGCGATCGGCTTTTAAATAGATTTCTTGCAAATATTGAGCGTGATTCACCGAGTCAGGAATGGCTCCCGGTGCGTCAGAAAACATCCACCCCTTGTCGCTCATAATCGGATCGACAATAGAGACCGAAATTGCCTCATGCAACCCTTTGAGTTCTCGCATAATTAAGGTGCGATGCGCCCACGGACAAGCCAAGGCAACGTAGAGGTGATAGCGTCCTGGTTCTGCCTTAAACCCGCTAGATCCATCTGCGGTAATGCGATCGCGAAACGTTGTTGGTGTTTCATTGAACTTACCGCTTCGATCTCGCTGATTCCAGTCGGCAATCCATGTGCCTTCGAGCATCATTCCTGATGGCATAATTCTCTCCTCCTAGGGCGGTTTTACAATCCATTTAGGATTGCTATAGATGATTGGGGAACGGAATTGCCCGTCCCTGCCACAATTCTGCAACCACCTCAGCAACATGAAGCGGGTTGCGAACAGCCAGTGAAACGTGGTGAATCGTGCTATAACTCCTAAACAAGATAAATCAGAAAAAAGTTGTTTGGATCGAGAAGTCTATTTAGTTGATATTTTTGTCGATCGCACAATTTGCAACAAAAATCAAAGAGTACAGGCATTTGCCGTACTCGTTTTTACAATAGATTTATCCAGAACCGCGAAGCTTTGAACAGGCAGGATGCCTGTTCCACAAGAATTGTGGGAGAAGTCTCATCAACCCCTGCCACAGCGTCTAAAAAATGCCGATCGCGATCGCGCCTGTGAACAGGGTGACAATCAGCATCAGCACGCCCAGCGTTACCCCAAGACCAGATAGCGTATTTGGATGGTGGGTGTCAAATTTGGGCTCGTCCGCTTCTTCGTGCAGTCGCATTTGCCGAATCACGTCAGAAATTTCTTTCGCATCTCGAACATGGTGTAGCGCCTTCTTTTCACCATTCGGATAGTCCACGACAAAGTAAGTCGGCACTATAACTCGATCGCCTGTAATATCAGGTGCATCTACCGCAATTTGGTGCGATTTTTCCTCCAGCGTCTGATTGGGTTTAACGATGTCACCTGGATTGACTGTGCGGAAACTCCAGCGAGTTGGAGGAGTCATCCCTGAGAAGTGAGAGTCAACCATGATTTTTCTCCTTGGTGTTTCATTCGTTTTGTTTGGACTTAAGCAATGAGCTTAACCGTCGGATCGTAGAGATTTCACTCACCCAAAACATCTGAAAAACGTGTTGATTTCCCCATTTACAAAAGAGAATTGTGTTTGCTACTTTTCGTAAATTAGTTAAGCATTTAGCCTTAAGTCTTTTGTTGAAGTCGGCTGACGCAGCTTTGAGCCATTTTAACTTCGCTTTCTGATTTGACTTGCTGCTTGGTCTATTTGTAAGCCAAGTTCACAGGCGGGAGCAAGTCATCTATTTTGGCGACTTGCTCGTAGCTTGTGGTTGCAGTTTGCAAACTCTGGTCAAAGTCTGTTTTATTATCTTTGAAATCTATTTTTAGAGTATAATTGATTTGCCCCAAAGTCAAGACTATGTTACATTACTTAATTACAAAAATTAGGAAAAAAGCCGTCCTCTCAAGACAAGGACGGGGTTTTAAAGCCAATTGCTCGATCGGTGGCGAGTTGCGATCGATGGCGAAGCGTCTGACGGCTGAGTAGGTGAGTGGCGCAAGTCTTGACTGTCCCTTGTGCCAGGTGCTGTTCATCTTTTTCTACCGCTCATACAAATTTGTCAGGGCGATCGTGTTGGCTCGATTTAAGTTAAATTAAATTTAGCTGCTACGCAGGTTAAAGATTTAAATCGCCCAGAAATAACTCAGTAGATTTAACCACATTCATTCCCGCGGCCGCAAATCTTTGATAAGCCGCATCTGCTGCTTCCGTAAAATCAACAACACCCGGAACCACCACAGGCGAAGTGCAATCTTCGAGCAAATAAACCTTCTTAGCCAACTGCGAATCTCGCGCCAAAATTTCCGTTAGCAAATCATCAATCGTCCAAGCAACGCAGTGACTTTTGGCTTGCCCCGCAATAATTACGGCATCAAATTCCAGCAGTTTATCCATAAACTTAGCATTTTTTTCGGCAATCGGATTGCCGTCGAATCCGTCCAAAACTTCCGGGCGCAAAACCGAATAGTTTTCTGTTAGCGGATTGCCACCTTTGATTTCAAAAAGTGCTTGACTTTCGCGGGCGATAGTATGAAAAAATATAGCTTCTTCCACAGCCGAGACTAAGGCGTGCCCGATGCCGCCCAGCATCGAGTGATATGGCCAAATTGTCAGGGGATATTTCCCATCGTCGCTGAGTTTTTTGACGTAGTGGAAAGCGTGTGTTTCCAAGGCGTCAAAGTTGCCACCTGCGATGCTGTCGGCGACGGCTGGATTGACTTTCCAAATTCCGGTTTGCACATCTTCTAAAGTAATGGAAGTGGCCGCTGGTTGCGGGTGTTCGCCTGCTGCATTTATCCAAAAGATGGGATGGAAAATTTGCATGGCGGTGTGCGTGTCCATTGTCGGCGCAATCGTGGTAATGGCGTTTAAGTTGCGATAGATGAATTCGCACAGCCGCAAGTTGTCATCAATTGCGCCGCTACCGGAACGCCCGCCGACAAATAGTTCAAATTCCGGTACGCAAAATGTATTTTGGGCATCAATTATCAGCAAACAAATTCGCTTTTCGTCGCTGGATGCGGGCTGAATGCTGTGTTGCTTTGCCCAGTTTTGAGCTTCAGCGGCGCGTTGTTGATAGGGTACTCGCCAGAATTCACTAATTTTTGTGGTGTCGAAATACTCAGGGATTGGAAGTTGCGTTTGTGCTGTCATGCTCGATATGATTGCTAATTGGTCGTTGAATGCTGACTAGGAATTACATCAGTTTGTAGAAGACTGTTATATAATGTTGGTCTCTGTTTGCAGATTAATTATGGCAGAACCACCCAATAAAATTTCTACTAGGGATATGTTTAAACGCAGATTGTTGTTTTTGTCGATCGCCCTTGCAGTCCCTCTGTTAATTGTAGCAACTAGATCCGGCTACGTTCAAGGACTGTTAAGAGCCGTTTTAATCCAAATCGAGCATTTAGGCGTCTGGGGCCCGATCGCCTTTATCGCTACCTACAACTTCGCTACGATACTATTTATACCTGGTTCCGTGCTGACCTTGGGAGGCGGAGTGCTGTTTGGGCTGTGGTGGGGTTCGATATACGTGTTAATCGCCGCCACCTTAGGGGCGACCTTTGCTTTTCTGATCGGGCGATACCTGTCGCGCGATCGCGTGCTAAGATACATGGAAGCTCACCCAAAGTTTCAAGCCCTCGATCGCGCCGTTGCTAAAGAAGGATTAAAAATAGTTTTTTTAACTCGTCTGTGCCCTTTATTTCCATTCAATTTATTAAATTACGCCTTGGGAATCACCCAAGTTTCTTTAAAAGATTACGTCTTAGGTTCCTCCGGCATGATTCCGGGAACCGTGATGTACGTTTACTCAGGTTCTTTGGTGGGAAATATTGCTACTATATGTACGGTAAATCAGCCTGCAAATCCTCAAGCCGAACTTGTAAAATGGTTGATTAATACCATCAGTTTTACGGCTGCTGTCGCCGTCACCATCTATATAACTAGGATTGCTCGCAAAGCTTTAGATGAAACTATTTAATTAGGAAGATTTGCTCATGTCGCAGTCAAAAGTCGATCGCGTAACAGTCCCCCCGATGGACGAATACAACCAAAAATTAGTCTCTTATTTGCATCCGCCGGATTGGGTAAACCCGCAGCCCGCTAGCAGCTACAACTTAGTAGTAATTGGCGCGGGCCCCGCCGGATTAATTGTGGCTGCGGGCGCCGCAGGTTTGGGTGCAAAAGTTGCTTTGATTGAAAAACATTTGATGGGCGGCGATTGTTTGAATGTCGGTTGTGTCCCGTCAAAATTGCTGATTCGATCGTCTCGTACTGTCGCCGATATCGGGGAAGCAAGTGAATTTGGTGTTAGCGTTCCTAACGGTACAGATGTTGATTTTTCAGCCGTAATGGCAAGATTGCGACGGATTAGGGCGGGAATCAGCGATGTTGATTCTGTGGAACGCTACCAGCACAAATTAGGAGTAGATGTTTTCTTAGGTTCCGGTCGCTTTACTAGCAATTCTACCATAGAAGTTGCAGGTCAAACTCTTAAATTCAAAAAAGCAGTAATTACCACAGGCGCAAGGGCGTTAGAACCGCAAATACCCGGTTTGCAGGAAGCTGGATATTTGACAAATGAAACTGTATTTAACCTCACAGAAAAACCTCAACGTTTGGCGGTAATTGGCGGTGGGCCGATCGGCTGCGAATTAGCTCAAGCCTTTCGGCGACTGGGTTGCGAAGTCGTGTTGCTGCACAAAAATGCTCAGATTTTGGACAAGGAAGATGTCGATGCTGCTAAAATCGTGCAGGAAGCTTTTGTCAGGGAAGATATTCAATTAATTTTAGATTCAAAAATAGACCGCGTTGAGCACACAAATGCAGGCAAAATAGTTTATTATCAATCTCAAGGTAAGGAAGCGTCGGTAACGGTAGATGAGATTATTGTCAGCGTAGGGCGATCGCCAAACGTGGAAGGATTGAACCTAGAAACTGTAGGCGTGGAGTACGACACACGAACAGGTGTATTTGTCAACGACAATTTGCAAACTACCAATCCCCGCATTTATGCCGCCGGCGACATTTGCATGAAGCATAAATTCACCCACGCTGCGGATTTTGCCGCCAGGATGGTGATTCAAAACACTCTGTTTTTCGGACGCAAAAAGCTCAGCGCCTTGACTATACCTTGGTGTACCTATACAGATCCAGAGGTGGCGCGCGTCGGAATGGGCGATCGCGAATTGCAAGCTGCGGGGATTGATGTCGATACGTTTTTAATTCCTTTCGATACAGTCGATAGAGCAATTATAGACGGCGAAGACGAGGGTTTTGTCAAAATTCACGTCAAGAAAGGTAGCGACAAAATATTAGGTGCAACGATTGTAGCGCGACACGCGGGAGATATGATTAGCGAGATTACTTTAGCAATGGTAAACAATATTGGTTTGGGAAAAATTGCGAGTGTAATTCACCCGTATCCGACGCAAGCCGATGCGATTCGTAAAGCCGGGGATGCCTACAATCGCACTCGTTTGACACCGTTTGTCAAGAATTTGTTTAATAAATGGCTGGCTTGGACGCGATAGATTGAAATGTATTCAATCAGCACCAAGTACAATTGAACCGTAGGGGCGGGTTCACCAACCATCTATGGCGAAAATGAATAATCTTGTAAACCCGCCCCCACCCACGAAAAATATTAATCTACCATTAATTTATTGGATAAAATGTTGATGTAAAATTGGGCGGTGGCGGGGCGGGTTTATCAGATTGTTCGATTTGCGATCGAGATTTCGGCGAACCCGCCCCTACGCGGATTGCTGTTTTTGACATTCCCATTTACGTTTTCGTATATTGATTGACTAATCAATTAAATTCAATCTATTTTCATACCCCCGCATTATCTTCTGTAATACGTACCTTAACCTTTCAAAGTCAGCATCTTCTAAAGAGAAAGTAATTGCAACCTCATCGCATTCTAGAAGAGTTATAGTATCGGAACCAAAGCGAACAATAAATCGATCGCGACTAAGAGTAACAAAATCGATGCCTGCATCTTCTGTCCAGTATTCATCGTCCAATTCTGCATAGATGTTTTTTCTGTTAGGAACAGTCTCTTCTTCAGACCCTTCTTGTCGTGTCAGGATGAAATAATGTTCGCCCCCCTTAGCTTCAGAAAAACCCACATACAAATTGTCTTCAATAGCCTCAAAGCAAGGAGCAAAAAATTCAGTTTTCATAAATTTAAAAATCCCCTTCATCTACTTGAAATACAGTCAATCCCAACGACCGCCACATATCAACCACCTGCTGGCGATCGTCCAATACAAACTTAACATTATATTGCCCTGCAATCTGCTGCCGATAAATTTCCTCCTTCATAATCGCATCCTTCCTCATATCCCCAGTTTTCCGCATATAAAGGCCTGCATAATTGACCTCGTATTGCCGCAACCATTGTTCGGTTTGAGGTTGACAGTCATCGGTTCTGCCCGATACTACGATAATATTAACGCTAGACTGCCACTTGTGGATGGTATCTAGGACAGGCTGATTCGGTAAATCGCGATCGCACTTTGAAGCATCAAAAGGATTTCTACCATTGAGAAGCGCCAATGTACCGTCCATATCTACAAGAATTGCATCCGGCAAATCCGGGTTATATTCCGGCGGCGCAACCGGAACCCGCACGTACTTATTGTACATCTTCATTATCACATCTTTGCCCACCGAATTAAGTCTTTTCAAATCCCGTTTAATACACTCCTCCACCGGAACTTGCAGGAAAGAATCATTAACTTCCACAACCGCTTTACCTTTCACCAACTCTTTAATGTGTTCGATATGCGGCCCGAAATTAGTATCATCCACAATCACGTGCTTGCCATTTTCCAAAGCCATCAGAATAATCGTATCTCTCAACTGCACAATAAACTTTTCATTCGCCGGAGACCAATGAGAAGCATGGGCCATTTCTCGAAGTAAATCTTTATTGCTACGCACCCATCTTGCAGGTTCAGACAGCAGCAATTCTCTCGCAAATTGAGATTTTCCAGATGCAGGTAAGCCGACAAGTACAATAACTCTTTTCATTCTGTATATCCTTGCTATTAAAAAAATCTCAGGTTCGTAGTGAGGACTTCAGTCCTCATTCATCCCCGGTTCGTAGTGAGGACTTCAGTCCTTATTAAGCCTAAGAAGGACTAAAGTCCTTACTACGAACTTGGAGAAGGACTAAAGTCCTTACTACGAACTTGGAGAAGGACTAAAGTCCTTACTACGAACTTGGAGAAGGACTAAAGTCCTTACTACGAACTTGGAGAAGGACTAAAGTCCTTACTACGAAC